>CAYXMO010000732.1:0-1500 GCA_964465935.1 uncultured Rhizobium sp. | reverse complement strand
TTGGCGCCTTCATAGGCGGCCTTGAAACCGGATTGGCGGACGCAGGTTTGATGCAGCAGGATGTCGCCTTCGATCCCGCCCGAGGGACGGATGAAACCATAACCCTTGTTGAGATCGAACCACTTGACCAACCCCATGACCTCGAGAGCCGCGCCCTCGGAGCCGGGTGAAACTACCGCCATGACCATGTTAAGCCCCATGTTTACGCACTAAATTGGGCTAAAGATTCTTCGCGCCCGGGTTGAATCTGTCATTTCGGGGCGGGGGCCGTCTCTCCCTCGTTTAGGGGGGTATGGCGGTTAATGCTGCAACCACTGCTGGAGTCGAAAAATGGACTTTTCCGGGCGCTACATCATTGCCGCGCCGCCACAAAAGGTTTGGGACGCGATCAACGACCCCGAAATCCTCAAGATTTGCATTCCAGGCTGCGAGCAGCTCGACAAGACAAGCCCTACGGAGTTTGTGGCTACTGCCAAGCTCAAGATCGGACCGGTCAGCGCTACGTTCAAAGGCAAGGTCACGCTGTCGGATATCGACTCGCCGCGCGGACTCACTTTGACCGGCGAGGGCCAGGGCGGCGTCGCCGGCTTCGCCAAGGGCGGCGCGCAAGTGGTGCTGGCGCCCGAGGGTGACGGCACGGTCCTGACCTACACCGCGAAGGCGTCGGTCGGCGGCAAGCTGGCGCAGATCGGCCAGCGCCTGATCGACGGCGCCGCCAAGCAGATCGCCGACGACTTCTTCAAGCGCTTCGCCGCGGCGCTGGATAAGCCGCCGGTGCTGAGCCCAGACCCTACCACCGCCGAACTCGACGGCGTGGCACAGCTGCATGCTCCGCATGCCAGCGCGCAAGTGGTGGCGCCGGCGCCGGTCGTGCGCGCCGGGCTGTCGCCCTTGGTCTGGGTGAGCGGGCTTATCGCCGTGATAGCGATTTTGCTGCTGGCTTTCGGGCTGCGGTCTTAGGCGCCGGTTTGGCCGCCGGCTTCTCGGCGGGCTTGCGGAACAGCGAGTCGAGATCGGGCAGGTCCGGCGACTTGGCGGGCAGGCGCTCGCTCAGCAGTTCACCGCCGATCGCCCAATTGTCGCGGTCGTGCTCGTGGATCAGCACCTGGGTCTCTTTGCGCTCCAATTCGAGGATCTCGCTGAGGATATCGGTGATCGCTTGCGCGATGCGGCGGCGCTTCTCCAGCGGGCGGCCCCGCGCGATATGGACGGCGACGAACGGCATGTGACACTCCCCTGTCTGGCCGCCACTATAGCAGCGCCGCGCTTGACGCCAGCCCGCCCCGGCCCGAAACTTTGCCCTCGCAATTCGCAAGCCGAGGGCATGCCGATGGCCGTTGTGTCGATGACGGTGAACGGGAAGAAGGTTTCGGCCGACACCGAGGACCGCACGCTTCTCGTCTATTTCCTGCGCGAGCAGCTGCGCCTGACCGGCACCCATATCGGCTGCGACACCAGCCAGTGCGGCGCCTGCGTCGTGCATGTCGACGGCAAGGCGGT
>CAYXMO010000731.1:0-1500 GCA_964465935.1 uncultured Rhizobium sp. | reverse complement strand
GCGGTCTTGGCGACCAGTTCGCCCCAGCCGCCCGGTCCCAGCGCATTGGGCCGCGCCAGCGCGAAATCGGCGCCCGCCGCATGCAGCTTCGCCAGCGCCTCGCCGGCTGCGGCGCAATGCTCGACCTCGGGCCGCCGCAGCGACAATCCGTTCAGGAAACTCACCAGCGCCGCCGGACGTCCGTTGATCGTCGTCCACTGCGCCCCGTCCTTGCGCCGCACCGGCTGCGGGCAGGCGATGCCGCGTCCGGCCAGATGCTCCATCAGGCCTAGGAAGAACGGCAGGTCGTTCTCGTGAACCCGCTTCTCGTACAGGGTGAGGAAATAGCCGCCGCGGTCGGTCTGTAGATAGAAATTGGAGTTCTCGACCCCTTCGGCGATGCCCTTGAAGCTCAGCGGCATGCCGACATCGTAGCCGGCGAGCACGCCCTCCAGCTCCTCGAACGAAACGTCGGTATAGACGGCCATTTGGGTCCGTGCTTCCCCTGGGGCGTGCGCTTGGCTACAGTCCGGCGCGTTTTGCGCCGCGGCTCCGAGAAGTCCGCCGCGGCCCCAAAAAAGTCAAGCGAAGGGCCGGTTTATGGCAGAGCCTGTGATGGCGCAGAAGTCTCCCTACGAGGCGCATGTCGAGGCGGGGAAATCCTATTGGTGGTGCGCCTGCGGCCAGTCCAAGCGCCAGCCCTTCTGCGACGGCAGCCACAAGACGACGTCCTTCGTGCCGGTCGAATACAAGGCCGACGCCACCCGCACCGTCTGGTTCTGCGGCTGCAAGCAGACCAAGACCGCGCCTTTGTGCGACGGCACCCACAACAAGCTCTGAAGCCAGCGATGACCACTTTGCCCCGCGCCGCCGCCGCACTCGCCGGCCTTTGCCTCCTGCTCCTGTCGGGCTGCCAGACCACCAAGGAGAAGGCGATGTGCCCGGTCATCAATGTCCTCGCCAACACGTCGGCGATGACGGTGTTCAAGCCCGGCATGCAGGGCGATCCCGCCGGCGAGCTCTACACCATCCAGATGCTCTCGGCGAAGGCGAGCTGCAGCGTCGACACCGACGAGGGCACCGCCGATTCCGATATCGACATCACCTTCCGCGTCACCCGCGCCCCCAATGGCGACGCGCCGCACTATGCCGCGCCGTTCTACGTCGCCTCGGTGCTCAACGGCACCACGATCCTCAAGAAGACCATGCTGGCGACGACCTTCACCTTCAATCCCGGCGAAGCGACGATCACCTTCAGCGAGAACGTGCCCTCGGCGCTCACCAAATTCGACAACGGCAGGAAGCCCTACGAATACGGTCTGCTGGTCGGCCTGCAGCTCACCCGCGAGCAGCTCGACTACGCCAAGACCCATGGGCGTTACGCGCCATGATCGCGCTCCTGAAGGAATTGAGCGCGATCGCCGGTGCGGCGTTCGCGGCCGAGGGCCTGTCCGAAAGCTTCGGCCAGGTGACGCGCTCCGACCGTCCCGACCTCGCGCAATTCCAGTGCAACGGCGCGCT
>CAYXMO010000730.1:0-1501 GCA_964465935.1 uncultured Rhizobium sp. | reverse complement strand
TGCTGAACGACCGGCTGAAGATCTGGGGCTATTTCGCGCGGCCGGAGGTGAACGCCGATTGGCTGAAGGGCAAGACGTTCCGCGGCTGGGCACAGCGCTATGTGGACGGCATCCTGAAGCTTCTGTGACACTGCGCGGATGAATCAGTCCGACTTTGTCGCTGCCGTCCTGACCAATCCGGTCAATAGCATCATCCTGGAGCGCCTGCCGGCGCTGAACGCGCCCGACAGCTGGCTGGTTTCCGGGGCGCTGTTCCAGACGGTGTGGAACGCGCTGACCGGGCAGGCGCCGGAACACGGCATCAAGGACTACGACATCTTCTATTTCGATCCCGACACGTCGTGGGATGCGGAGGACGCCGTCATCAAGCGCGGCGATGCGCTGTTCGCCGGCCTGCCGGTCGAAATCCGCAACCAGGCGCGGGTGCATCTGTGGTACGCGGAGAAATTCCACACGCCCTATGCGCCGCTGACGCGCGCCAGCGACGGGATCGACCGCTTCCTGTGCGACTGCGCCATGGTCGGCATGCGGCTGAGCGGCGCGGGCTACGATGTTTATGCGCCCAAAGGGTTCGCCGACATCGCGAGCCTGACGCTGCGGCCCAACCGGATGCCGAATTATTCCCCTGCCCGCTACGAGGAAAAAGCGAAACGCTGGCGCCAATTGTGGCCGCGGATTACGGTGCTGCCAGCCTGAAAGGCAGCGCTCATGACCGTCATCAAAGGCAAGCCGCGCGATCTGGGCGACGGGTTCCATGTCAGCCGCATCCTGCCGGCGGTGGAGCAGCGCGCCATCGGACCGTTCGTGTTCTTCGACTATTTCGGACCGGTGAGCTTCGCGCCGGGCAAGGGCATCGACGTGCGGCCGCATCCGCATATCGGGCTGGCGACCGTGACCTATCTGTTCGAAGGCTCGCAGATGCATCGCGATACGCTGGGCTCAGCGGTGGAGATCGCGCCGGGCGACGTCAACTGGATGACGGCGGGGCGCGGCATCGCGCATTCCGAACGCACCGGACCCGAGGTGCGGGCGCGCGGGCATCGGCTGCACGGCATCCAGAGCTGGGTCGGACTGCCGGTTGCCGACGAGGAGGCGCCGCCCTCGTTCCAGCACGTCGGCTCGCGCGATCTGCCGGCGATGGAGGTGGGCGGTGTGCGTCTGAAGATCGTGACCGGCGAAGCGTTCGGCCTCAAATCGCCGGTGCGCGTGTTCTCGCCGATCTTTTATGCCGACGCACAATTCGCCGACGGCGCGTCGCTGGCGGTTGCGCCGGAGCATCAAGAACGCGCGGTGTTCGTGGTCGGCGGCGCGGTCGAGCTCGACGGCGAGCGGCACGGCGACGGCACGATGATCGTGCTGCGCGAGGGCGAAACCGCGACCCTGACCGCGCGCGGCGCCGCGCGCGCGATGCTGCTGGGCGGCGCGCCGCTCGACGGGCCACGGCACCTGTGGTGGAATTTCGTCTCCAGCTCCAAGGAGCGCATCGCGCGCGCCAAGGCGG
>CAYXMO010000729.1:0-1502 GCA_964465935.1 uncultured Rhizobium sp. | reverse complement strand
AGGCTGTCGGAATAGTTCTTGAGCGCGCCGGGCAGATTTCCCTGCCGCGCGAGCAGGTCGCCGATCTCGTCGAGGGAGCAAGCTTGGTCTCTATCGCTGATCGATGCATCGAGCGCCGAATGCGCACATCGTGCGGCGGCGGTAAGGTTTCCTGCCCGCTGGTGCAATCGGCTTAGGAATATCGAAGTCCAGAAGTTCCTCGCGTCCAGTGATGCCGCAAGCTCGTAAGCCTCGATTGCCTTGGCGACATTGCGCCCGAAAGCCAACGCGCCGGCGTCGCGGGCGCGCTGTGCATTGCGCGCGGTGGCCTCTGTTTGGTCGGAGCGTGCGGTGGAGATCAGCGAGTCGATCGTGGCGTCGACATCCAGGGCTTTCAGGTCGCGCTGCGCTACCCGGTCGACCGGATCGTCGCTGCCAAGCACGTTCTCCACGGCGACCGCTTCGGCCTTGGCCGCCGCCGCGTCGAGGGTGTCGGCGGCGCGTTGCAGGCGGATTTCGCCAAGAATGCGCTGAACCTCGGCGACCCTGTCGTCGAGCTTATCCATGCGGCCGTGGAACGCCGCATGATCGACCGGTTTGGGACCGAACCACTGGCCGATCTGCACGACATTCGCGAGCGCGCCGACCGCCGCCAATATCGCGCCGAGCACGACAAAGGCCGGTACGGCGGGATGCGCAAGCCATGTGGTGGGGTTGAGGATGCTGCTGGCGCTCCTGTCGCCCGCGAACTCGAAGACAATCGCGCCGGCGATCACGGCAAGGCCGGCCAGAACCAGAATCGCGCGCAGAAGTGTCTTCATTCCGCCCCCGCGCCAATCTGGCGCTGGAGCGGGATGCAATCAAGGCGTGTAGTGGTCAGTGATACGTCTTCGCCAGATCGTGCAGATGCGCGATAAGCGTCGCGATTGAGCCGTCGTTCTGGCCCAGGAACGAGCTGAACTGGTCGCGCTCCTCGATCGCCAGCCAGATGCCGGCGACGGAGAAATCGATCACCACGAATTTGCCGCCGTCGCTCAGCACGCGGAAATCGACTTCCAGCGGCGTCTGGCCGCTGTGATCGTTGGGATCGATCAGCTGCGTCGTCACGATGGTGTCGCCGGGCTGGCGCTCCTGGCTGCCGGTCACGCGCAGCGACTGCCCCGCATATTTTGCGAAATAGGATTGATACACCGCGATGGCATAGCCCTGGAACGCGGCGGCGAACTGGTCCTGCTCCTGCGGCGTCGCGCTGCGCCGGTATTGGCCGAGCGTGAAATTGGCGATCCGCTTCATGTCGGTCAGGCCCAGGATGAAGCCCTGGAACTGGCTGCGCTTCTGGTCGGCGCTGGCGTTCTTGTTGTTGAGGATGGCGAGGCCCTTGACGACGTTCGCCTGCACGAAGGCTTCCGGGCCCGACGGCGCGGCCGCGGCCGGCGCTCCCGCGACAGCCAACGCGCCGAGCGCGACGGCGAACGCCAGAACGGTGCGGCGCGCGACCGTGGCTAGTCCGGGGGAGAAATCCG
>CAYXMO010000728.1:0-1507 GCA_964465935.1 uncultured Rhizobium sp. | reverse complement strand
TGCGCCCCGCAATAGGACTGGTAGGTCGAGATGCCCATCTTGGACATCACCTTCAGGATGCCTTTGCCGAGCGCCTTGATGTAGTTCTTCTGCACCTCATAGGTGTTGAGGCGCAGGCCGCGCTGGATGCGGATCTGCTCCAGCGTCTCGAAGGCGAGATAGGGATTGATCGCCTCGGCGCCATAGCCCGCCAGGGCGCAGAAATGGTGCACCTCGCGCGCCTCGCCGGTTTCGAGCACCAGGCCCGTCTGCATGCGCAGGCCGAGTCGCACCAGATGATGATGCACCGCCGCCGTCGCCAGCAGCGCCGGCACCGCGACGTGCTCCGCCGACACGGCGCGGTCGGACAGGATCAGGATGTTGGCATCGAGCAGCACCGCGTTGACCGAGTCGCTGCAGATGCGTTCGACCGCGCGCTCCAATCCGGCGGCGCCTTCGCTGGCGTCCCAGGTGATGTCGATGGTCTGGGTGCGGAAGGCACCGTCGATCACGTTCTCGATGCCGCGAATCTTCTCGAGTTCGGAATTGGTCAGCACCGGCTGCGCCACTTCCAGCCGCTTGTGCGTGCCGGCCTGGCGGCCCAGCAGGTTCGGGCGCGGCCCGATCATCGAGACCAGCGACATCACCAATTCCTCGCGGATCGGATCGATCGGCGGGTTGGTGACCTGGGCGAAGTTCTGCTTGAAGTAGTTGTAGAGCAGCTTGGACTTGCGCGAGAGCACCGCCAGCGGCGTGTCGGTGCCCATCGAGCCGACGGGATCGTCGCCCGCCTGCGCCATCGGCTCCAGGAAGAACTGGATGTCCTCCTGGGTGTAGCCGAAGGCCTGCTGGCGATCGAGCAGCACGGCGGGATCGTTGGCCGGCGACGACGGTTCTTCGGGGAAGTTCAGCTCTTCGAGCTTGTACTGCGCCTTTTTCAGCCACTCGTCATAGGGATTGGCGGCGGCGAGTTCGCGCTTGATCTCTTCGTCCTCGATGATGCGGCCTTCTTCGAGGTCGATCAGCAGCATCTTGCCGGGCTGCAGGCGCCATTTGCGCACGATCTTGGTGTCGGGGATCGGCAGCACGCCGGCTTCCGAGGCCAAGATCGCGACGTCGTCGTCGGTGACGATGAAGCGCGCGGGACGCAATCCGTTGCGGTCGAGCGTCGCGCCGATCTGGCGGCCGTCGGTGAAGGCGATCGCGGCCGGGCCGTCCCACGGCTCCATCAGCGCGGCGTGGTACTCGTAGAAGGCGCGGCGCTTGGGATCCATCTGCTTGTTGCCGGCCCAGGCCTCCGGGATCAGCATCATCACCGCGTGCGCCAAGGGATAGCCCCCGGCGATCAGCAGTTCGAGCGCGTTGTCGAGGCTGCCGGTGTCGGACTGGCCGTGCGGGATCAGCGGCCACATCTTGTCGAGGTCGGGTCCGAGCAGATCGGATTCCATCGTGCGGCGGCGGGCGTTGATCCAATTCACATTGCCGCGCAGCGTGTTGATCTCGCCGTTATGCGCGATGAAGCGGAAGG
>CAYXMO010000727.1:0-1510 GCA_964465935.1 uncultured Rhizobium sp. | reverse complement strand
CCAGAAGCGGCCTTGCGCCGCGGCGGCTTCGGCGGCGCGCGACGCGAATTCGGCGCCGGGATGGGCGCGCTCGTTGGGATAGTGCCGGTAGACATAGGCCAGCCGCTCGCCCAGTGCCCGCCGCAACCGCGCGATGATGAAGCGCAGCCGCCGGCAATAGGGGCACAGATAGTCGCCATAGACGACGACCTCGATCGCGTTCTTGGCGTTGCCGCCGCGCACGTGATCGCGCCCCCGGTCGACCGGGCGCTGGAGTTTGGTCGGGATTGCGCTTTCTGCCATGCCGTTCCTGCCGCCGCCGCTTACCATAGGTGGGCAAGGATCAATTTGCGAAACCCTGCGTTTCCATGTGACCCCTTCTGCGGGGGCGGCATAGACCTACTTCCGTATCGTACAAGGGCGGACCAACCGTCCCGATGTTGGGCCGAAGCGCCGCGGTTCCCGCCGCCTTCGGCCCAACTCTTTATTCGTGCGCTACCGCTTCGCTACTTGAGCGCGGGTAACCCGGTCGGGCGTTCTGTGGAAATTTTTCGCTTCTCCGGTGTCATGGCCCGCGGATGCGGGCCACCCAGGTGACGCAACTCAGGTCGCGCCATTGGAGCTGTTCTCCGCGACTCCGCGTCTCCGCGTGCCAAAAAGCCAGTCCAGCGCGCACCGCCGGCGAACAATAAGGCGCTTCGCCACAACAATGCCCCAATAGCGAAGGGATTTGCATCAAACGCAACACAGTGCCGCCGCCATCGCACTTGAAGATGGTTCCGTCGCGCACGATCTGTGACTGACCTTTGGAGCCGACTGCCGTGCATACGCTGATCTCGCCCTCGACCTTCGTGTGGATCTTGTCCGCGCTCTTCGCGGTGGCCGGCGCGTGGCATGTGCTCGGCCTCAAGCCCTTGCGCGAGCTTTATGCCCGTTGGCGCTATCCGCGCGGCTTTCGTGAGGTGACGGGCTCCCTACTGCTGCTAGCGGCGGTCTGCCTGTTCTTCCCCGTGGCGCGCACGGTCGGCCTCGTCGTCGCCGCGTTGGTGATGTTCCTGTCGGCGACGACGCTCTTGCATCACCGTCAGTACGGCTACGCCGCGCCGGTCATCGCCCTGCTATTTGCGCTGATCCCGGCGTCTCTTGCCGGCCCCGTCTGAGCGCGACAGCTTCGCGGCGAGGAATTCGCCCAGCACTTCGATCCGCGCCGGCTTGGGCCCGCCGGGCGGCGTCACCCAGTGCAGGCCGCTGACCGGCAGCGACCATTCCGGCAGCACGCGCTCGAGCCGGCCATCCGCCAGCGCCGCGCGCACGATGAAGTCCGGCAGTACACCGAGCCCCAATCCCGCGATCAGCGCCGGCAGCATCGCGTCGCCATTGTTGACTCTGAGCGGCCCGCCGCTCGGATGCACCGTCGCGCGCTCGCCGTTCTTGTGCTCGAAAAGCCAGGTGTCCGGCGTCAGCAGATAGGCATAGCCGAGGCAGGCATGCTCGGCGAGCTGCATCGGATGCTTCGGCCGTCCATGGGCTT
>CAYXMO010000726.1:0-1515 GCA_964465935.1 uncultured Rhizobium sp. | reverse complement strand
TTCGACACCGGCGGCTACGATCTCAAGCCTGCCGCCGGCATGGCGTCGATGAAGAAAGACATGGGCGGTGCCGCCACCGTCCTCGCCATCGCCGACATGGTGATGGGCGCGGGGCTGGATGTGCGCCTGCACGTCTTCGTGCCGGCGGTGGAGAACTCCGTCTCCGGCACCGCCTACCGTCCGAGCGACGTCTTCCCCTCGCGCAAGGGCCTCACCGTCGAGATCGGCAACACCGACGCCGAAGGCCGCCTGGTGCTCGCCGATGCGCTGGCCGACGCCGACAGCGAAGCGCCCGACCTTTTGATCGACATCGCGACGCTCACCGGCGCCGCGCGCACCGCCACCGGCTTCGAGCTGCCACCCTTTTTCACCGACGACGAGGCGCTCGCCGCCGACCTGATGGCGCATTCCAAGCTCACGCATGACTGGATGTGGCGCCTGCCGCTGTGGCGCGGCTACGAGCCGACGCTCAGCTCCACCGTCGCCGACCTCAACAACAATCCCAATTACGGCTATGCCGGCGCCATCACCGCGGCGCTGTTTCTGGGTCGTTTCGTCGAGAAGGCGAAAAGCTGGGCGCATTTCGACATCGCCGCCTGGGTCGACCGTCCCAAGCCCGGGCGCCGCGCCGGCGCCGAAGTCATCGCCGCGCGCGCGATCTATTCCCTGCTGAAGGCGCGCTACGGCACGCCCAGGTGAACGATCCGCGCACCACCACGCCGCCGGGCACCGGCACGCCGCGCGGCATCGCCCGCGGCCGCACCGCGCTGCGCAACCAGCCGTCCGGCGACGCGGTACAGGACGACGAGCTGTTGTTCGGCGACGTCTTCACCGTCTTCGCCGTCAAGGAGGGCTGGGCCTTTGGCCAGGCCAAGTCCGATTCTTATGTCGGCTATGTCGCGATTGACGCCCTCGGCGATGCCGTGGCGCCCGACCGCCGCGTGACCGCGCTGTCGACGCCCGTGCTGGCGGCGCCGAACGTCAAAGCCGCGGCGCGCGACATGCTGCCGCTGAACGCGCAAGTGAAGATGCTCGAATCCGCCAGCGGTTTCGCGCGCATCGCGCCGCAGGGCTACGTCTTCGCCGGACATTTGCGGCCGCTCGATCGCCTCGCGCCCGACTGGGTCGCGACAGCCGAGCGTTTCCTGGGCAGCCCCTACGTCTGGGGCGGCAAGACCCATGCCGGCATCGACTGCTCCGGCCTTGTCCAGACCGCGCTGGCGTCGGCCGGCATCGCCGCGCCGCGCGACACCGACCAGCAGGAACAGGCGCTCGGCGCCGACTGTCCCTATCTTGCCCGCAAACGCGGCGACCTCGTCTTCTGGAACGGCCATGTCGGCATCATGCTGGACGAGACCCTTCTCCTCCACGCCAACGCCTTCCACATGCAGGTCGCGATTGAACCGCTGGAAGACGCCGTCGCGCGCATCGCACCCGTCGCGGGTCCGGTCAACGCGATCAAGCGGCTGTAAGACGTTCGAAATTCAGAATTAAAGAAATAGGTGATTAGGGCGA
>CAYXMO010000725.1:0-1517 GCA_964465935.1 uncultured Rhizobium sp. | reverse complement strand
CCGCTTCCTGCCCCTCGCGCGCGCCGGAGCGGTAGCGCATGCAGTAGTTCGGCGCGCACAGGAACGAACCACCCTTGATCGTGTAGCGCGGGGCGTCGCCGCGCGACGGCATCTCGTCCGGGGCCGGCGTCTCGCCATGCCGCGGGCGATAGAGATCGTTGGTCAACTCCCACACATTGCCGAACATGTCGTACAGCCCATACCCATTCGCGCCGTAGCAGCCGACCGGCGCCAGTCCCACGAAGCCGTCGGTGCCGCTGTTGAGCACGGGAAACACGCCCTGCCAGGTGTTGGCATCTCTCGGCTGGTCGTGATCGTTGCCGGGATCGGGATTGCCGGCCCGCGCCGCCCACTCCCATTCCGCTTCCGTCGGCAAGTCGCGGTGCTTCCACTGCGCATAGGCGAGCGCGTCGGCATGGGTGATCTCGACCACCGGAAAGGCGCCGCGGCCGGCGATCGTGCTGCCCGGCCCCGCCGGATGGCGCCAGTTCGCGCCGGCGACGAAGCGCCACCATTGCGAAATGTCCTCCATCCCATGCAGTTCTCTGGGAACAAAGAACACCATCGCGCCGGGCCGCAGCAGATCGCCGTCGACGCCAGGATGGCTCGCCGGATCGAGCGCGCGTTCGGCTTGCGTGACATAACCGGTGGCGGCGACGAAAGCAGCGAATTCGTCGTTCGTCACTTCATGCCGGTCCATCCAGAAACCCTTGACGCGCGCCGGCGTCAGCGGCCCTTCCTCGGGATAGATCGTGTCGCCTTGCCGGTAGGCGCCGCCCGGCACCCACACCATGCCGTCATGCGGCGCGGGCCTGCTGAGGCAAACCTTGCGCTCGCTCGGGCCGAGATAGGGAACGGCAACACAGATGACGGCCACCGCCGCGATGACCGTCGCGGCGAGTCCGTCGCGGCGGGTCACTTGCGCTTGACGGTCTTGGCGCCGTGATCCTCGAGCGCAAGATAGGCCAGCGCCATGCGCGACAGCTGCTCGATGACGAAGTCCTCGTCGATATAGGGCCCGTCGTTCAGCAGCCGGTGCACGATCGCGCCGTCGACCGAGCGCAGGACGAAGGTGCAGTCGGCGACCAGGTCTTCATGCCCCGCGCCTTCGCCGCGCGCCTGCATGAAGGCGGCGAGCAATTCGCCCTGCCGCCCGGTGCCGGCGCGCATGCGCGGCCAGTAATCGGAGCCGGCGCCCGCCAGCGAGCGCTGGAACAGGGCGCGGAAGAAGCCCTGGTTGCGCTTCATGATGTGCGCGGTGTTCTCGATCAGGGTGCGCAGCATCGCCGCCGTCGGCTGCGCCTGCCACTCCTCCATCGCGAAGAAGCGCGCGCCGTTTTCGAGATTGCGTTCGGTGAAACGGTGATGCAGTGCCTTGAAGAAGGCTTCCTTGTCGCGAAAGCGGCGGTAGAAGCTGCCGACCGAACAGCCCGCCGCCTGGGCGATGTCGCTGACATGCGCCGCGTCGTAGCCGAGCTTGGCGAACACCCGGTCGCCGGCCTGCAGCAGCCGGTCGC
>CAYXMO010000724.1:0-1518 GCA_964465935.1 uncultured Rhizobium sp. | reverse complement strand
GGGATCGAGCGCGCCGAACGGTTCGTCCATCAGCATGATCTTGGGCCGCGCCGCCAGCGCGCGGGCCAGCGCCACACGCTGCTGCTGTCCGCCGGAGAGTTCGCGCGGGCGGCGCGACCGGTATTCCTGCGGCGCAAGGCGCACCAGATTGAGGAGTTCGTCGACGCGCGTCTCGATCTCGGCTTTCGGCCATCTCAGAAGCTTGGGCGTCACCGCGATGTTCTCGGCGACCGTCATGTGCGGGAACAGGCCGGCGCCCTGGAACACGTAACCCATGCGGCGGCGCAGGCTGACGGCGTCCAGCGCGAGCACGTCCTCGCCATCGACCAGGATCTTGCCGCCGCTGGGCTCGATCAGGCGGTTGATCATGTTGAGGGTCGTGGTCTTGCCGGAGCCGGATTCGCCGATCAGCACCAGGAACTCGCCGGCCGCGGCGGCGAAACGCAGAGCCTTGACCGAGGGCGCGGCAGCGCCTGGGTAAGCCTTTGAAATATCTTGCAATTCTATCAACGTCGCATCCCCGCGCGCGACGCGCCCGCCCTTGCGCGTCAAAGCTCAATCGGCGTAAAACCAGCCGTCCGAGTTGGAAAATAGTGCTTTTACCGGTGCTTAACCACGACTCGGGCAAAGTTATCGAACCGTAAACTCGGCGGGCGGAACGGCGATCCGGCAATGACGAAGGTGGCGCATAGCGACGCGAAGGGCGGTTTTTCCGCCGGCGTCGCCGCGCGCACCCGGTTCAAGCCCCGTCCTTCCCTCGGTTCGTCGCACGCGCTTCTGCTTCTTCTTAGCTGCCCCTAGGCGCTGATGGCGCGCGGTCCTCGCGCACCGGCCGTCTAGGGGAGACAAGCGAAGGAAGAACGGCAGAAGCCGCCTCTGCGGCGAACGGAAGGAATGCATTGCCATGAGTATCCAATCCCAGAAGGTTCAGATCTTCGACACCACCTTGCGCGACGGCGAGCAGTCGCCCGGTGCCGCCATGACGCTCGAGGAGAAAATCCAGATCGCGCTGTTCCTCGACGAGATGGGCGTCGACATTATCGAAGCCGGCTTCCCGATCTCGTCAGCAGGCGACTTCGACGCGGTCAAGGCAATCACCAAGGTCGTCAAGAACGCCACGGTCTGCGGCCTCGCCCGCGCCGGGTTCAAGGACATCGACGCCGCCGGCGAGGCGCTCAAGGGCGCCAAGCGTCCGCGCATCCACACCTTCATCTCCACCAGCCCCGTCCACATGAAGCACAAGCTGCAGATGGGCGAGAACGCGGTGCTGGAAGCGGTCGGCGCCTCGGTGACCCGGGCGCGCAACTTCACCGGCGACGTGCAGTGGTCGGCGGAGGACGCCACGCGCACCCAGGCCGACTTTCTGTGCAAAACCGTCGAGGTCGCGATCCACAGCGGCGCCACGGTCATAAATGTGCCCGATACCGTCGGATACTCCACGCCGCAGGAGTATTTCGACATCATCACGATGCTGAGGAACCGGGTGCCGAACGCGGACAAGGTGATCTTCTCGACCCA
>CAYXMO010000723.1:0-1520 GCA_964465935.1 uncultured Rhizobium sp. | reverse complement strand
CGTCGCGCGCCGGCGACTATGTCGTGGGCTCGACCCTGATCGTCGACGGCGGCGTGACCTATGCGCGCGGCTGAGCCGCAGCCGCCAGCCATTTGGCCTCATTCACGGCGAAGACGGTGAGCCATAGCGCAAGGCCGACTTCGGCGACGAACGAGACCGTCAGCAGGTAAGGGATGTCCGGCGAGGGCAGGAACAGTCCGAAGCCGTCGATCAGATAGACCGCGCCGGCCGCCATCATCAGTCCGCCGAGAACCTTGGGAAGAAACGTCGAGCGCAGGATGAGATAACCGGTCAGCCCGCAGAAGATGGCGAAGAACGAAAGGCTCACACTGAACATGTAGCCGAAGAGCCGGACCGGTCCGCGCGCCAGCGCCTGCAGCTGGGCCGCATCGAATGCGTGGCGATATTCCGGCAGCGTAAAGACAAAGAGCGGCGTGATGTAGTTGAGCAGGTTGACGGCTTCGATGGTGGTCGAAATCGTGATGAACACCAGCGCCAGCAACGCCAGACGCCGATTCACCACCTTGAGCAGCTCATACAGGAGCACGCCCATCGGCGGATTGCACAGAACGACGACGACGGCGGCCGAAAAGCCGATCCGGTAGTACAGCTCGTGCGCGGCGAGATTGGCGCCGGTGCGGGCCATGTCCGCCGGGACGATGAATAGGCCGCGCACATGCATGTAGGCGAAGATCGCGCAGGCGGTGATCGTCAAGTAGAAAAGACCGGCGCTGCGGGCGAGCAAGCGCGGGTTTTTGGTCATGGCATCCCCCGAAAAGTCGCAATCTACCGTGGAGGGGCGGCGGCGCCATGATGCCAGGTATCAAGGCCATGATCGCAGGTAACGGCCCAGCGCTAGCCGCGCCTGAGCGCCGCCATACCGATGCCGGCGCCGATCAGGAGCGTGCCGGCGACGCGGTCGGTGATGCGGGCGAAGCGCGGCTGCGCGGCGAGATGCGCGGCGCGGCCCGCCAGCACGGCGTAGAAGAGCTGCACCAGGAACTCGATGACCACCGAGGTCAGCGCCAGGATCGCGACCTGCGGCGCGATGGCGGCGTGCGGGTCGATGAATTGCGGCAGGAGCGCGGTGAAGAACACGATCACTTTCGGATTCGACATCTGCAGGATGAAGCCGTTGAGGAACAGGCGGGCGCCGGAGACCGGCGTCGCGGCGGCGGCGCGAACCGAGAGCGTCTTCGACTTGCCGAGGACGGCGCTGACGCCGAGCCAGACAAGGTAGGCGGCGCCGATCCATTTGATCGTGAAGAAGATGTCGTACGACGCCAGCAGGATCGCGCCGACGCCGGTCGCCGAAAGGACGAAATAGACCGTATTGGCGGCGATGATGCCGGCGATCGACCACACCGCGCGCGGCGCGCCGCGGGTGAGCGCCTGGCTCAGCACCAGCAGCACCGCCGGCCCGGGCGTCAGGCACAGGGCGGTCTCGACGAGGAAGAAGGCGCTCCAGATTTGCCAGGTCATATCGTCAAAACCACATCATCTTGATCATTGTTTGCAGG
>CAYXMO010000722.1:0-1520 GCA_964465935.1 uncultured Rhizobium sp. | reverse complement strand
TCGCCGGCAGCCAGGGCCATTTCGAGCTCAACGTCTACAACCCGGTGATGGCCTACAGCTTCCTGCAATCGGTCCGCCTGATGGCCGACGCGGCGCGCTCCTTCACCGAGCATTGCGTCGCCGGCATCGAGCCGCGCCTCGACAACATCAAGGCCGGGCTCGAGCGTTCGCTGATGCTGGTCACGGCGCTGGCGCCCAAGATCGGCTACGACGCCGCCGCCAAGATCGCCAAGACCGCGCACAAGAACGGCACCACGCTCAGGCAAGAAGCGCTCAAGACCGGCCTCGTCACCGCGGCGGAGTTCGACAAAATCGTCCGTCCGGAGGATATGATCGGTCCGAAGTAAGTGTCGGCCCTCGCCTTGAGGGCAAGCTGAGGCCATGACCGCGCGCGCGTCCCACACCTCCGCCATCGAGCAGAACAACGCCACCGGCCGCGTCTCCTATCTGCAGACCGACACCAGCCAGAGCGTCGCCGACAGCAAAGGCATCAGCCTCGCCGAATACATCCATGCCATGTATTTCTGCCTGCGCCGCGCCCGCGCCCGCGACGTGCTGATGATCGGCTGCGGCGGCGGCACGCTGGCGACCATGCTGAGCCACGCCAAAGTCCGCGTCACCGTCGTCGACAACGACGCCGCTTCGTTCGCGATCGCGCGGCGCTATTTCCGCCTGCCGGACGCGGTGCGCTGCCGCGTCGCCGACGGCCGCGCTTTCCTGCGCCGCCACGCCAGGCGCTACGACGCCATCGTGCTCGACGCCTATGCCGACAACGCCCTGCCCCGCCACTTCGCGACCGCCGGCTTCTTCGCGCTGGCCAAGGCGCGTCTCAAAGCCCGCAAGGGCCTGTTCCTGGTCAACCTGCTGGCGGCGGACGACGCCGACCGCGGCCCCGACCGCATCGCGCGCCTGATGGCAAAGGCCTGGGGCGAGGCGCGCCTGCTCGATGCCATGGGCTGGGACGACCGCAACGCGATCGGCCTTGCCGGCGCGGCGGCCGCATTGCCGCGTCCCCGCCTGCTGCTGAGGCCGCAGCGCTGTGCCCGTAAAATCGCCGCCGGCCTCAGGACGTTGGAATTCCGCGCGCCGCGTGCATAGATCGCAGAGCCATGGCTAAGACACCCGACTTCACCGGCATCTGGCGCCTCGTTGCCGAGCGCAGCCGTCTGCTCAGCCCGCCGGTGGCGCGCACGCTGATGAAGATCACGCACCGCGAACCCGATTTCGAGCAGATCATCCAGGCCCGGATGGCCGACGGCCGCTTGCACAGCTCGACCTTTCGCGGCATCACCGGCGGCGCCGAGTTCGTCAACCAATCGCCGCGCGGCGCCTGGCACAGCGCCGCCACCTGGGAAGGCGACGAGCTCCTGATCGAATCCTTCGTCACCCAGGGCGCCAACCGTTTCCACTTCCGCGACCACTGGTCCCGCTCCGGCGCCGGCCTGGTGATGCAGCACCGCGCCGGCAACCTCGCCGGCCAATATGCCTGGCTCGACCCCGCGCCCGAACTGGCGGGCGAA
>CAYXMO010000721.1:0-1522 GCA_964465935.1 uncultured Rhizobium sp. | reverse complement strand
CTCACCGATCCGTCGGGCCGCGAGCTCTGCCTGCGCCCCGATCTCACCATCCCGATCTGCAAGACCGTGGTCGACACCAAGGCGAAGTTGCCGGCGCGGCTGTGCTACAACGGCCTCGCCTTCCGCCACCAGCCCAACGCGCCCGCCAGCCCGACGCAATTCTTTCAGGCCGGCGCCGAGCTGCTCGGCCTCGAAGACCGCGCCGCCGGCGACATCGAAATCCTCTCGCTCAGCATCGAGACCGTGCGCGCCGCCGGCCTTAAAGCCTTCGACGTCACGGTCGGCGATCTGGCGTTCTTCGCTGCCTTGGTCGACGCGCTCGACGTGCCGCCGCATTGGCGCGCCCGGCTCAAGCGCCACTTCTGGCGCGCCGGCTATTTCGAGGAACTGCTGCAGCGGCTGACCCGCGGCGGTTCGGGCGACCGCAAGAGTCTGCTGTCGTCGCTCGCCGGTCTTGGGGCCGCCGACGCCCGCAAGCTGGTCGAAGAACGCCTCGCCGCCGCCGGCCACACCGTACAGGGCCTGCGCACGCTGGACGAAGTGGTCGAACGGCTGATGGAGCAGGCGGCGGACGAGGAAGCCTCGCATCTCGACGAAGACATCGTCCGCGTCATCACCGGCCTGCTCGGGGTCGCCGGCCCGGCGCGCCAGGCGCTGGCGCAGATCCGCGAGCTCACCAAAGCGGCGGGCATCGATCTTAGCGCCCCGGTCGGGGCGATGGAGGTGCGCCTCGACGCGCTGCAGGTGCTCGGCATCGATCCGGCGCGCGTGACCTTCGCGGCGCATTTCGGCCGCAACCTTGAATATTACACCGGCTTCGTGTTCGAGCTGCGCGCCGGCGCCACCGACATCGGCGGCGGCGGCCGCTACGACACGCTGCTCGAGGCGATCGGCGCGGCCAAGCCGATCCCGGCGGTCGGCGTGGCGCTGTCGACTGAGGCCATCCTGGCGGCGCGCCGCGCCGCGGGAGGCGCCTGATGGCGGCGCTTACCCTTGCCGTGCCGTCGAAGGGCCGCCTGAAGGAGGGCGTCGACGCTTACTTCGCCGATGCCGGCGCAGGCCTGACCCAGACCAGCGGCGCCCGTGGTTATCGCGCCACGCTCGCCGGTTTCCCCGATATCGAAGTGATGCTGCTCTCGGCTTCGGAGATCGCCGCGGCGCTGATCGGCGGCGACGTCCATCTCGGCATCACCGGCCACGATCTGTTGGTCGAGCAGGCGCCCGAACTGCTCGGCCGCGTCCATCTGATCAAGCCGCTCGGCTTCGGCCGCGCCGATGTCGTGGTGGCGGTGCCGGACTATTGGATCGACGTCGCGACCATGGCTGATCTCGACGACGTCTGCGCCGCCTTCGCCCACAAGCATCGCCGCCGCCTGCGGGTCGCGACCAAATATCTGCACCTGACGCGCAGCCATTTCGCGCATCTGGGCATCTCCGATTACCGCATCGTCGAGAGCGCCGGCGCCACCGAAGCGGCGCCCGCCGCCGGCACCGCCGAGATCATCGTCGACATCACCACCAC
>CAYXMO010000720.1:0-1522 GCA_964465935.1 uncultured Rhizobium sp. | reverse complement strand
GGGCAGAACGCCATGGCACGACAGGTCGTTGGGGCTTTCCGGCAGGTCATCGGGTTTCTCGCGCAGGGCATCGAAGTCGATGGCTGGCGCGCTTTCGAAGCCGAGGTGAAGGAGTTGATCGCGCCGCATATGGCGGTGCTGGTGCATCGCCGCGCCAAGCTGCTGGATGGGGCTGCGCGCGAGCGTTGGTCGGACGAGCTCGACGGCTTCATGCGCCAGAGCCTGTGGCCGCTGCTCGGCGACAACCGCGACTATGCCGAGCGCAACAGGACCTTCGTCACGCTGATGCTCGACGTCGCCATTGCCGACGAACAGCGCCGCGCCGCCGCGCCGCGCAGTGAAGGCCTTCCCTTCGTCCGCAGCTTCGACGCGAGTTGGGCAAGCTAGTAGTTGATCTCCATACGGAGCCCGCGCCGATCGGCCAGCGGGTTCGCCGGCACGCGGTCCGTGCTGTCGCGCGCGGCGATGGCGCAAGCGCAGGCGTCGAACAGGTCGTCGATCTTGGCGCCGGTGCCATAAAGCTCCGCAATCCAGCTGTCGAGGCCGTGGAAACCATCGGCTTCCAGCAGGGCGCGGCGGCGCGCTTTGCCTTCCGCGCTTTTCTTCTTGGCCAGCGGCTCGTTGCCGTTGAGACGCCAGAACACCAGCTCGGGATGGGTCTCGATGAGACGGTCCTGAAGCGCCGGTGTGATCGCGCTATCCACTTCGCGGATCTTCGGCAGAATTGCGTACATCTGCTTGGAGACGGCCTTTTCTCGGCGGTTGAGGGCTTCCGGCTTGATCGCGTCATAGTTCGGCATGTCGAACAGCCAGCGCCGCACGCCGGTAAAGACCCGCGAATGATGCGGCGCCAAGAGGCGCCGCGCTTCAATATCACAGCCGCGATCTTCCTTATCTTCCGGCACGCCGATGGGAATGTCGATCGCGGCGCGCGAGAAGGGTTGCGCCAGCAAGCTCGAAATCGTGGGAACCGTTGTCCAGTTCCGGTTTGCGCCTTCGATCCAGACGACGACCCAGCCCTTGCGATAGCCGTCGAGGCCGGCAAAGCGCATCATGCGGCGCGGGCGCGCGGCGGCGCGGCGGCTTTGTCGGCGGCGGCATCGAACCTCGTCCGCGCCGCGTCGATCCTGCCGATGTTCTTGAGCGCCCATTCGCCCAGCGCGCGCACCGGGTCCAGCAGCGAACGCCCCAGCGCCGTCAGTTCGTAATCCACCCGCGGCGGGATCGTCGGGAAGACGGTGCGCGTTACCAGTCCGTCGCGTTCCAGCCCGCGCAAGGTGAGGGTGAGCATGCGCTGCGAAATGCCGCCGATCTCGCGCTTGAGTTCGTTGAAGCGCTTGGGCGCCGCGCCCAGCCGCGTCACGATCAGCACCGACCATTTGTCGCCGACGCGGGCGAGCACGCCGCTGACCGCCTTGCAGTCGGAGGTTTCATGGATGTTACCCTGTTTCATGCAGGTGCCTTCTTGCGCCGGCCGGTGGCAGGCATCATCTTAGCTCAAGTCACAATTTGTAACTAGCTA
>CAYXMO010000719.1:0-1527 GCA_964465935.1 uncultured Rhizobium sp. | reverse complement strand
TGCAAGGGCTCACGGTTTTTCTTCAGACCTCTGAGGGCGAGCCGGTGGCACTGGCCGAGATCGCATTGGGCGAGCTTCGGCCTTTTCGTGTTTTCAACCTTTGAAGGACCCGACGCCGAACATGTTGACCGCAGAAAAGAAGAACGAAGTCGTTGCGAAATACGCCACCAAGGAAGGCGACACCGGTTCGCCCGAAGTCCAGGTCGCGATCCTTTCGGAGCGCATCAACGATCTGACCGAACACTTCAAGACGCACGCGAAGGACAACCATTCGCGCCGCGGCCTGATCCGCATGGTGTCGACCCGGCGCAAGCTGCTCGACTATGTCAAGGCGACCGATGTGGCGCGGTACAATTCGCTGATCGAACGCCTGGGCCTGCGCCGCTGAGCGGTCGGCCTTCCCTCAAGACGAAAGTTGCGCGGGGGCTCGCGATGGTCGCGGGCTCGCGCGTTTTTGCACGCCAAGGCATGGGCCAAGACGTGTACCGGCGTTCGGGCAATGGTGCCTGAGCGCAAAATGCCGCGCGCAATCCGGCGGCGGCATACGTAAGAAAGAAGACGAAAGATGTTTACCGTACACAAGGAATCGTTCGAATGGGGCGGCAGAACGCTGACGCTCGAAACCGGCAAGGTCGCGCGTCAGGCTGACGGCGCGGTGGTTGCCACCTATGGCGAGACCGTGGTCCTCGCCACCGTCGTGAGCGAGCACACCCCGCGCGAGGGAAGGGACTTCTTCCCGCTCACCGTGAACTATCAGGAGCGCTACTACGCTGCCGGCAAGATCCCGGGCGGCTATTTCAAGCGCGAGCGCGCCCCCACCGAGCGCGAGACGCTGATCAGCCGCCTCACCGACCGGCCGATCCGCCCCTTGTTCGCCGAAGGCTACAAGAACGAGACGCTGATCGCGGTCCAGGTCCTCTCCCACGACATGGAGAACGATCCCGACGTGATCGGCATGGTTGCCGCCTCAGCCGCGCTGACGATCTCCGGCGTGCCGTTCATGGGCCCGCTCGGCGCCGCCCGCGTCGGCTATTTCGACGGCGAATACAAGCTCAACCCGCCGATCGACGAGATGGTCAATTCCAAGCTCGACCTCGTCATCGCCGGCACCCGCGACGCCGTCATGATGGTGGAATCGGAAGCCCAGGAACTCTCCGAGCAGGTCATGCTCGGCGCCGTGATGTTCGGCCACCGCGAGCTGCAGACCGCAATCGACGGCATCATCCGTCTGGCGGAAAAGGCCGCCAAGGACCCGCGGCCGCTGCCCGAGGACGCCCATGCCGCGCTGCGCGACAAGCTGAAGAAGGAAGCTTCGGGCGAACTCGCCCCGGCCTTCCAGATCGTCGCCAAGCATGAGCGCCGCGACGCCATCTCGGCGGTGCGCAAGAAATACGCGGCGCAGTATGTCGGCGAAGGCGACGGCAAGGTTGCCGCCAACACCTTCTCCGACCTGATGCACGACGTCGAAGCCCATGTCATGCGCAACGCAGTGCTCGACACCAAGAAGCGCATCGACGGCCGCGACCT
>CAYXMO010000718.1:0-1528 GCA_964465935.1 uncultured Rhizobium sp. | reverse complement strand
CTCGACGGCGAGTTCCGCGTCGTCAAAGCCGGCTCGTTCGTGCCCTGCGCCGTGACGGGCGTCCACATCCCGGTCGAAGCTCTGCGCTATTGGAGCGTCGATCTGCAGGAGGCTTACGCCAATCCCGGCGTCGCGCTGAAGCGCATGCAGGACGCCGGAAAGACTCCGAAGTGATATCGCGCCGCGCGCTGCTCGCCACCGGTGCCGCTGCCGCGCTGCCGTGGCGCGCCCTGGCGGACAGCGATCTGGTGAAGCTCAGCGGCTCCATGGAGCAGGGCAGCCTGATCGTCGGCCGCACCGCGCCCGGCGCCAAGGTCTATTTCGACGGCGAGGCCGTGCATGTCTCGCCGCAGGGCGTCTTCGCCGCCGGCCTCGACTGGGACCGCACCCGCGTCGCGCGTCTCGAAGTGCGGGTCGATGCGGCCTCCGGCGTCATCCGCACCATCACGCCGGTGGTGCGCGAATACAACGTCCAGCATGTCAACGGCCTGCCGCCGAACACCGTCTCGCCGCCGCCCGAAATCCTCGACCGCATCAAGGAAGAACACGCCCGCCTCGCCGAGGCGCGCCGCACCGACAGCGATCAGGTCTGGTTCGCCGATCCGTTCGACTGGCCGGCGCCGGGCCTGATGACCGGCGTGTTCGGCTCCTACCGCATCGACAACGGCAAGCCGATGTCGCCGCATATGGGCGTCGACATGGCCAACGCCACTGGCACACCGATTCATGCGCCCACCGACGCCATCGTGGCGCTGACCGACGATTTCTTCCTGGAGGGCGGCTTCACCCTGCTCGACCACGGCCACGGCGTCTTCACGCATTACATGCACCAGAGTGCGCGTCTGGTGAAACCGGGCGATCAGGTCAAGCGCGGCGACGTCATCGGCAAGATCGGCATGACCGGCCGCGCCACCGGCCCGCATCTGCACTGGGGCATGAACTGGTTCACCGTCAAGCTCGACCCCTCGCGCTCGACCCGCACCCCGGCGCCGCCGAAGGTGTAAGGGTGGCTCAAGCGCCCGGCACCGGCTGCAATTCACCCCGATTGCGTAGCTGATCCTGCTCGCGCCCGGTCGGCCAGCGGCGGTGGATCCAGAGCCATTGCGACGGCCGCGCCCGCACCATCTCCTCGATCTTGCCGCTGATCGCGCAGGTCAGCAAGTAGACGTCGCGCTCCTGGTCGCCGGTCGGCGTGAACTGCAGCGGCGGATGGATAGTGACGCGGAAGCGCGAACCGCCCAGCCGCTCGTTCGAAGCCGGCAGCAGCACCGCGCCCAGCTTCAAGGCCAGCATCGCCGGCGCCGGCGTCGTCATCGCGTCGCGGCCGAAGAACGGCGCCGCGATGCCCTCATTGGTCTTCTGGTCGGCGAGCAGGAAGATCGCCTTGCCGCGCCGCAGCAGCGTGAAGATGCGCTTGGTGCCTTGCACGCCCTTGGCGATCTGCTCCTTGGGTCCGCAATGGGTGCGCTGCGCCACCAGCCAGCGGTCGATGATGGGATTGTTCTGCGGCCGGTAGACCTCGCCGCCG
>CAYXMO010000717.1:0-1529 GCA_964465935.1 uncultured Rhizobium sp. | reverse complement strand
AACCTGCCGATGCCCAACTCGCTCTATTTCGAGCTTTCGACCTGGTCGACCATCAACTTCAGCTACACGTTCCAGAACGAGCGCATGCTGCTGGAGTTGGTGGCTAATGCGCGCGAACCGGACAAGGTGGCGCGGCTGTTGAGCGTGATCCGCCGGCGCCTGGGCCACCGTATCGCCTTCACCGTGGAAGACGGCAAGATCGCGCTCAGCGAGGCGGACGCCGCCGCCCTGCCCCTGGATTTCGTCGAGCGCGGCCTGCTGGCGCCCGCGACCCGCGCCGGCTTCGACCGTGCCATCGGGCCCAAGACCGAGCGGCTGTTCCGCACCGCCTCGGCCTGCATCGCGGAGGCAGGCCTCAAGCCGGACGGCATCGACACGATCTTCTTCACCGGCGGCTCGGGCAAAGTGCCCGCGGTACGCAACGCCATCACCCGCGCCGCGCCCAACGCCCGCGCGACCACGGGCTCGGATTTCCTTTCCGTAGCGCTAGGCTTGACCCGGGAGGCGCAAAAGCGTTTCGGTTAGAAATCGACGAGGAACCCGCCCATGACCCTCCGCACCCCACTCTGCGACATGCTCGGCATCAAATATCCCATCATGCTCGCGGGCATGGGCGGGGTATCTTACGGCGAACTCGCCGCCGCGGTGTCGGAAGCCGGCGGCTTCGGCACGCTGGGCATGGCGGGGCGCTCGCTCGACCAGATCAAGCATGAGATGAAAGTCGTGCGCGACAACACCGACAAGCCGTTCGGCGTCGATCTCCTCGCCGCTGTGCCGGAGTCGCTGGAGCGCACCGCCGATCTCATCATCGAAGGCGGCGCCAAGGCGTTCATCTCCGGCCTCGGCGTGCCGCCGCCGCACCTGACCAAGAAATTCCACGACGCCGGCCTCAAAGTCATGAACGTCAACGGCGCGGTGAAGCATGCGGTGTCGGCGGAGCGCGGCGGCCTCGACGCGGTGGTGGCGCAAGGCACCGAAGCCGGCGGCCATACCGGGCGCATCGCCGGAATGGCGCTGATCCCGCAGACCGTCGACGCGGTGAAAATCCCGGTGATCGCGGCCGGCTCGATCGTCGATGGGCGCGGCCTGGCGGCGGCGCTGGCGCTCGGCGCGCAAGGGGTGTGGATGGGGACGCGCTTTATCGCTTCCACAGAGGCGCATGCCGGCGCGTTGTACAAACAGGTGATCCTGGACGCCAGCGACGAGGACACCATCATCACCCGCTCCTATTCGGGCAAGCCGATGCGGGTGTTCAAGAACGAATGGGTCGCCGACTGGGAGAAGCGGCCGCAGGACATCAAGCCGTTTCCGCAGCAATCGATGCTGTCCTCGCAGGCGGGCGTGATGGGCGGCATCGGCGGCCAGATCGAGGGCTTGTCGCGCGAACGCTCGGCCTTTGCGATGGGCCAAGGCGCCGGCGCCGTCCACGCGGTCAAGCCGTCGCGCGAGATCATCGCCGAGATCGTGGACGAGGCCGAAGCGGTGATCGCCCGGATGGCGGCGCTGACGAAGAAGGCGGCGAGCACCGC
>CAYXMO010000716.1:0-1541 GCA_964465935.1 uncultured Rhizobium sp. | reverse complement strand
CGCCGCTCCGCCATCGGGAACAGCCCCTCGGCATAGGCGTGAAGCAGAAGCTCAGGCGTCAGCTGCGGCGTGCCGTGCATGGGGTGAGTCTAACGCGCAGACGGCTTTCTGTCAGGCGGCCCACAAGTCTCATTGTCATGGCCCGCAAGAGCGGACCATCCAGGTGACGCTTCACGGTCGGCGCAAATTGGATCGCCGTTCTTTTCTGGGCCGCTGAGCGAGCCCAACTGGATGGCCCGCTTTTGCGGGCCATGACAGCTACGAACTTAAAGCTTCTCCGACCGGCTGATCGCAATCGGTCCCGGCCCCGCCGCCGCCAGGAACAGGAAGATGAAGCAGAACAGGATCGCCGGATCGCCGCCGTTCAGCGTCGGGTAGAAGCCGCCGCGCGGCACATGCACCAGCCAATAGGCCACCGCCATCTCGCCGGCACAGATGAAGGCGGCCAGCCGCGTGAACAGCCCCAGCGTGATCAGCACGCCCCCCACAAGCTCGATGATGCCCGCCGCCATGATGATCGGCATGAAGTTGGGCGGGATCGCCGCCGCCATCGCCGCCGGCATCGGCGGGAAGTGCAGGATTTTCTGCGCGCCGTGTTCCAGGAACAGAAGCCCCGTCACGATGCGCAGGATGCTGAGAAGCTGCGGCTGATATTTCGAGAGCCAGGCCATGTGATTCCCCCTGAATGCTCGCCGTCAGGCTAGCACGTCAGGCGCCGGGCAGGGCAGCCGGGGTGTCTTCCTTCAGCGCAATTCCGGTGACGCCCAGACGCCGCGCCGCGCCCATCAGCCAGGCCAGCCGGTGCGCCGCCTCGTCCAGCGCAAGGCCGCCCGGCCGCACATTGGAGATGCAGTTGCGTTCCGCGTCCCTGCTGACGCCGGCAACCGGATGGAGCGTCAGGTATAGCCCCACCGAGTCGGCGGCGGAAAGGCCCGGCCGCTCGCCGATCAGGACCACCGCGAACGCGGCGCCCAGCGCCTGCGCGATCGCGTCGCCGACCGCGACCCGTCCGTGGCGCACCACCGCCGCCGGTGCCCAGCGCAAGGCCGGCGTCCGCGCCAAGATCGCCTGCGCCAGCGCGACGCCATGGGCGTGGATGGCGGTCGACGACAAGCCGTCCGTGACCACCAGCACCGCGTCCCAATTCCCGTGCAAAAGCTTCGCTCGCGACTCGTCGTTGAGCTGGCGCCCCAGATCGGGATTCATCAGATAGGCGGCGCGATCCGCGGCGCGCGTCTCCAGCAGGATCGACGGCGCCAGCGCCGCCGCAACCCTGTCCGCGTCGAACGGCGCGTTCACCGCATCGCGCGCCCGCGCATGCGCCAGCTGGAACTCCAGCACGCGGCGTGTCGGCAAGCCGTTGCCGGCGCGCCCCAGCGCCACCCGTGCCGGCGTGAAGGCGGCGAGCGCGTGCCAGTCGTCGGATGCGCTCACGGTGCCCTCGCGAAGTCGAGCAGCCGCGCCGCCTCGCCGCCCAGCCGCGGTTGCATCCGTCCCTGCGTGTCGAGAATGCCCATCCGCAGCAGCCAGGCCTCGAACTC
>CAYXMO010000715.1:0-1543 GCA_964465935.1 uncultured Rhizobium sp. | reverse complement strand
CCAGCGTCGCCAACGCGCCGGCCGGGTTCAAGACCGCGGTCCAGGCCGCGGTGCAGTACCTGGAAGACCAGATCAGCACCCCGATCACCGTCACCATCGGCGTCGGCTGGGGCGAGGTCGAGGGCGTGGCGATCCCCGCCGGCGACCTCGGCGTCAGCGTCTCCAACCTCGTCACGACCACCTACCAGGCCATCGTGGCCGCGCTGAGGGCGAACGCCACATCGCCGTCGGTGATCGGCGCCGACGCCCTGTTGCCTTTTTTTGATCCCACCGGAACCAACACCTTCAAGATCACCGAGGCGGAGGCCAAGGCGCTCGGCCTCAACACCAGCTCCGCCAGCGTCGATGGCAACATCGGCCTGGACTCGACGGCGACCTTCACCTTCGACCCCAACAATCGCGGCGTCGCCGGCGCCTACGACGCCGTCGGCATCATCGAGCACGAGATCACCGAGGTGCTCGGCCGCCTCGCCGGCCAGGGTTCGGTGGCCGATGCCGGCGGCTACACGGTCCTGGACCTGTTCCGGTTCAGCGGCGCCGACGCCCGCTCGCTCACGGTCGATGCGGGAGCGTTCTCGCTGAACAGCGACAACCTCATCATGCCGTTCAACCCATCGAGCGACGGCGCCGACGGCGGCGACTGGAGCGGGCCGGCCACGGGAGACGCCTTTGCCGCGGTCGCGGCCCAGGGCGTTCCACTGACCGTTTCGGCCGTCGACCTGCGCGTCATGGAGGCCCTGGGCTACACCCTCTCCCCCAGCGCCACGAGCCCAAACGGCGCGCCGACCGCGGCACAGACCCTTTCCCAGTCGACCCAGATCGCCGCCGGAACCACCGACGGGTTCAACGGATCGCAGGCGATCGTCCTTTCCAGCACCGCGGCGTCCGGGCCGACCCTGACCAATGCCGGGACCCTCGCCGACAGCGGCCTCAACACCCAGACCGACGTCGTCGGCGTCAGCCTGATCGGGCCCGCCGCCACGGCCGGGTTCGCCAATCTGGCCGGCGCGAGCTTCTCCGTCACCGCGCCCGCACTCGCCGCCGAAGCCATCGGCGTCTTCAACGGTCCCGCGGTCACCAATGCCGGCGCGATCACGGTCAGCGCACCGAACGCGGACGCCTGGGGCGTCTATGGCTCGCCCGCGTTCTCCAACGCCGCCTCCGGTTCGCTGACGGTGAGCGCCTACGATCGCGCCACCGGCGTCGGTTTCGTCTCCGGCAGTCCGGGTGCTTTCGACAACGCCGGCCAGATCTCGGTCACCGGCGACGCGGCCGCCGGCGTTTCCGGCGCCTCGAGCTTCACCAATACGGGTCAGATCAGCGCCACGTCGATATTCTCGGCGCTGACGCCGCCGGGCAATTATCTGATCCTCCCAGCGTCCGCCTATTCGGCGATCGGCGTCCAGCTGGACCTGGGCGACAACGCCACCGTTATCAATGCCGGCGGCGTCAGCGCACGATCGATTCAGGCGACCGGCTTCATCCTCGCCGGCGGGTCCGGCGTGACCTTCACCAACGCCGCCACCGGCAGCATCTCGGCGAG
>CAYXMO010000714.1:0-1545 GCA_964465935.1 uncultured Rhizobium sp. | reverse complement strand
GCCGAGCAGTTGGGCGCGTTCGGCGACCGTGGTCTCCGAGGCGCGGCCTTCGGCGGCGACGTCGATGGCGCAGTATTTTCCGGCATGCGGGAAGGCGAGCAGGACGTCGTCGCGATAGCCGGGCTGAAGCACGGTCGGCTTGCTTTCGCCGCGCTCGACGATGGCGCCCCGGGTCAGCCCGTCATTGGCGATCGAGAACTGATGCACGACAGCGCCGGTGCAATATTTCTCGACCCAGACCGCGTTGTCGGCGGCGCTGAGCTTGTCGGGCGACGGTGCCTTGGCCGCGAGTTCGCGGATCTCAAGACTGATCGTGCTGGCGAGGCCGGCGTCGATCATCCGCCAGCGCTCGATGCGGCCGACGGTGGCGCCTTCGAAGCGCGGCAGGGTCTCGCCGTTGATCGTGGTGAAGCGTCCGGAGACCGCCCATTTCTCGCCCTTGACGGCGCCGTCGAAGCCGATCTGGGCGTAGCCCTTGATCAGGCCGCGGTCGCCCGGATCGCAGCGCCAGGTCAGGTCGGGCGCGGGGTTGGTCTTGATCGTGCCGTAATAGGCCGAGAGATCCTCGTCCGGGATCGGGCCGTCGTCGTCGCCGTTGAAGCAGGCATATTGAATCTGCTGCATCACCAGCACGCGCTCGTTGAGGTTGGCGGGCGCCAGCAGCGTGTCGATCTCGCCATGTGCTTTCAGGGTCGGCTTGCGCGTGCCGCGGATGATCAGCGCGCCGGCGGCGCCGCCGCCGACCTGCAGCGCGGTGGAGCCGTGATTGTGCGGATGGTACCAGAGCGTGCCGCCGGGATGCTCGACCGGGATCCGATAGACATAGTCGTGGCTGGTACCGGGCGCGACCTGCCGCAGCACGTTGTCGCCGGGGTCTTCCGGCGTAACCCACAAGCCATGGGTGTGCAGGTTGGTGGTGTTGAAGCAGTGCGGAATGTTGGGGTTGGAAACCGCCTTTTCGCAGCCGGGCTGCGGCGGCAGGGCGTTGTGCAGCGTGATGTGGATGGTGTCGCCGGGCTTGGCCTCGATCGTGGGCGCGATGAAGGGCGACGATGTGATGTCGGTATAGCCGGCCGGCGCCTTGGCCGACGGCAGCGTGTGAGCCGACCAAGTGCGCAGGACGACGGTGTCGTAGCGGCCGCTGCCGGGATTGTAGATCCGCGCCCGGACATAGGTCAGCGTCAGATCCATATGATGCGTCCTGGGATCGATCGCGACGACGGGCGCGTTGAGGATCAAGCGCTCCGCCACCAGCGGTTTGGCCGGCGGCTTGGCGCCCGGCTTGGCCTCCACCGCCCATGTCGCCGCCATGGCCACACAGGTGCCGGCGATCAGGATCGCCGACATCTTCGCATCAATACGCATGTGTCATTTCTCCCGACAGCCGTCCTAGTCGATCACGCCGCCTTCGCGCGGGTTGAGCCGTTCCAAATTGTTCTTGCGCTGAATCTCGCGCGCCTTCGCCGCCGGCGTCGGCGCATTCTGGATGCGCATCTGCTCGAGGAAGTTGGCGATGCCGACCGAGATCTGCAGCGAATAGTCGGT
>CAYXMO010000713.1:0-1548 GCA_964465935.1 uncultured Rhizobium sp. | reverse complement strand
GCGGCGAAGCAGTCGCCGCCATGGTCGCGGATGCGCTCGGGGAAGCGGGCGACATAGGGCTTGAACTGCAGGTCGCGGCGCTCGTCGAGGATCAGCTTGGTGAGGTCGGAAAGGCCGAGCATGCGGTCGATGATGACGAGGTCGGGCGTGTCGAGATCGAGCTGATCGATCAGGAATTCGCGCAGATCGTCGGGCATCGAGGCCGAACATTTCATGTGGATGACGCTGCCGCGGCGGCGGCGCTTGAGCAGCGACTCGAACAGCAGCATCAGGTCTTCGGCTTCCTCCTCGACCTCGACGTCGCTGTCGCGCAGGACGCGGAAGACGCCGGAGCCGGCGACGTCATGGCCGGGGAAGAGCTTGTGCAGGTAGAGCGTGACGATCTTCTCCAGGGGGAGGAAGCGCACCGCCCTGGAGAAGTCCGGCAGGCGGATGAAGCGCTGCAGCTGCGGCGGGATCGGGACCAGCGCGGTGACGGTCTTGCCGTCCTTGGCCCGGGTCAGGCGTGCGGCGAGCGTGAAGCCGAGATTGGGGATGAAGGGGAAGGGATGCGCCGGATCGATCGCCAGCGGGGTGAGCACCGGGAATATCTGCTCGCGGAAATGGGCGTCGAGCCAGACGCGGTCCTGGTCGGTGATCTCATCGGCTTCGATCACGGCGATGCCGGCATCGCGCAGCTCGGCGCAGATCGGCTTCCACACCGATTGCTGGTCGCAGATCAGAAGCTTGGCCATCTTGTCGACCTCGGCAAGCTGCTGTGCCGGGGTCAGGCCGTCGGCGCTGTGGGTGGCGACGCCTTCCTTCACCATGTCCTTGAGGCCCGCGACGCGGACCATGAAGAACTCGTCGAGGTTGGAGGCGGAGATCGCCAGGAAGCGCAGGCGCTCGAGCAGCGGGTGGCGGCGGTTGCGCGCCTCTTCCAGGACGCGGCGGTTGAAGGCGAGCCAGGAAAGCTCGCGATTGACGAAGCGGGCCGGCGACGCGGGATCGATGGCGAAGCCGCTGGCGAGCGTTTCCGCCGCCGCCGCTTCTTCCAGCGCCGTTTCCTCGGCCCCGTCGAATGTGGTGTTTGGGTTGGACATCAAGGACTTAGCCTAGCGCAGGCGTATGGCGAAGTCATGACGGTTCGCTTTCCGCCAGAAGTTCGGCGACCAGGGCCGCGGTAACCGGGCGTTTTTGCGCCAGGGCGCGCGCGTCGGCGCGGGCGACGAAATCGCGGACCGCGGCCGGGGAGCGTTCGACGGAGGACAGGATGCGCATGACGACAGTATCGGGCACGGCCAATTGCCGGTCCGTGAACAATTTGCGCGTCAGCATGGTTAACAGAGCGTCGTCGGGCTGCCACAGCGGGAAGGCGAGCAGGGCAGCGAAGCGCGATTTGAGGTCGGGGAGCGTGGCCGCCCACGCCGCGGGCGGCGCGATGCCAGTGAGGAGCAGCGGGCCAGCATGCTGGAACAGCGCGAACAGCGCGTCGTCGCCGCCGCGTTGCTCGACGTCTTCGACCGCGACGGCGCGTCCGGGTTCGAGCGCCGTCACGTGTTCCAGCGC
>CAYXMO010000712.1:0-1550 GCA_964465935.1 uncultured Rhizobium sp. | reverse complement strand
TGTCGGTGCGCGGGATGTAGGCTTCGGGCTGGTAGTAGTCGTAATAGGAGACGAAGTATTCCACCGCGTTGTCGGGGAAGAACTGCTTGAACTCGCTGTAGAGCTGCGCCGCCAGCGTCTTGTTGGGGGCGAGGATCAGGGCGGGGCGCTGCGTCGCCTCGATCACCTTGGCCATGGTGAAGGTCTTGCCCGAGCCGGTGACGCCGAGCAGGACCTGGTCGCGCTCGCCGATCTGTCCGTGATTGACGATGCCGCCGGGCGCGCTGCCGCCGAGGCCCGTGACGAGGTCGCGGATCGCGGTCGGCTGGTCGCCGGCTGGGGTGTATTCCGAGACGAGCTTGAAGGCGCGGCCGCCTTCGGATTTCTCCGGGCGGGCGGGGCGGTGAGGAACGAAACCGGCCAGTTCGGCACCCGTGGCGCCGTGAAGCGGCAGACTGCCGATGCCTTCGACGGCGGGCGGGGCAGGGTCATAGGCGTCGCCGGCCGGCGCGAGCGGAACTGCGTCCGCTGCGGCGCGAAACTTGGCGGCGGCCTCGGACATCCCCTTGCCACGGGCGCCTTTGCCGCCGCTTTTGCGCGGAATCATGCCGTTGTTGTGGGCCATGGCGGCAATATAGGACTGGCGGGCCGCTTGTGCACCCCGTCCTGCTGACAGCAGGAGTCAGGAGGTGCGCTTGCGGAAGATGGTTTCGTCGTAGACCGCGCCGGGCAGGCGGCGGTTGTCGGGGCCGAACAGGGGGCCGCCGCGCGTCGGCACGCGGGCGGCGACCTCGAAGCCGGCATAGGCGGGAGCGTCGGCGAAGCGGAAATTGCTGTGGCGCAGGACCAGCAGGCCGCCGGGCCTCAGGCAGCGCGCGAAGTCGGCGGTGATGCGCGCGAAGTCGGCGAAGTCGAGCAGCGGGTCGCAGCGCGCCGCGTCGGTCAGTCCGCCATGGCGCAGCACCGCCATGCAGAAGATCGCGTCCGTAGACGCGGCGGCTTCGGGCGCGGTCGAGTCGGCCACGGCGAAGGCGAGACGCGGATCGGGGGCGCGGGCAAGGCGGCGCGCCGCGACCTTGATGCTGGCGGGATTGATGTCGACGCCTTTGATCTGCGCATGGGGGAAGTAAGTGCGCAAGGTGAACACTTCCTCGCCGGTCGAGCAGCCGAAGGAGAGCAGGCGCAGCGGCGTGGCGGCGGGCAACAGCTGCGCCGCGCAGCGGAAGATCACCGGATAGCGGTCGGGCCGCGTTGCGCCGAAGGGCTGGAACGTGCCGGGCGCCGGCTTGAGGCGCGCCCGCCACTCGCCGCGATAGGCCGGATCGCTCGCAAGGCGGCGAAGGGCGCGCAGGATGCGGCGCGGCTGGCGGAGGACGTCGATCATGGCGGGCACAGATTCGGCGAGGCGAGCGGCGAGCGCAAGGCTGGCTGCTTGCCGCAATCGTGTTAGTCTGCCGTATCGCTCATTGCACGAACGGAACAGGGGCCCATGCACCAGCGCAATCTCTTCGAAAAGTCGCTCGAATGGCTGCTGTTCCAGTCGCGCTGGCTGATGGCGCCGGTCTATGTCG
>CAYXMO010000711.1:0-1550 GCA_964465935.1 uncultured Rhizobium sp. | reverse complement strand
GCTTCGTGGAAGGCGTCGAAGCGGGCGAGCATGGCGGGCGGCGTGACGCGCGCGATTTTGGGGCGCCGCATGCCGCGATAGAGCGCCGCGAACTGCTCGCCGCTCCAGCAATGCTGGATGTAGCCGTCGGGCTGGCGCAGCGTTTCGCCCGGCAGCGCGTGCAGCACGCCCAGGAAGCGGCCAAGCCGTTCGAGCAGCGTGCGCTGCGCGCCGGCGTCCAGCAGCGCGAACAGCGGCGGCGTCAGCTCGGCGCCTTCGATCAGCAGATAGGCGCCCATGCTCTTGTCCGGGGCGACGAACTGGTAGTGCGGAACCGGCACCGGCGAGAGGTCGCGCAAGACTTCGAGCAGCTGCAGCTCGGCCACGAAGCGGCCGATCTGATCTTCGGCGCGGGGGATGCGCACGATCCATTCGCGGTCGAGCACCAGGACATGGTTGTCTTCGCCATAGGCGTCGAGCTCGGCCTTGGCGAAGGTCAGCTGGGGAAAGGTGTCGCGCACCCGCGCTTCGAGCTCTTTGCGGATGTCGTCGGCAGCGGGCGCGCGGTCAGAGGTCACGGGGGCGGACGAAGTCCTTCAGCACGCCCTCGCCCGGCGCGACGTCGCGCCAGCGCGCCACCGCGAAGTCGAGCACCGCGAGGGCGGCGGTGGGGAACTTCTCCTCGATCAGGTCGTAGCGGTCCTTCTCCTTGCGCTTGACCGGCTCGCGCGCCAGCGCCGCGGCGGCCTGTTCGAGGCCGGGATTGTGGCCGACCACCATGAGCGTGTTCATCTTGTCGGGCGCCAGGCGGACGATCGAGAGGATGACCTCCGGCTCGGCGAGATAGAGCGCTTCCAGATAGTCGATGCGCTGCGCCCCGGCCAGCGTCTCGGTCACCAACTCGACGGTCTCTACCGTGCGGCGCGAGGTCGAGGCGACGATGAAGTCGGGCGCATAGTCGCGGGCCGATATGTAGCGGCCGAGCTTGGGCGCGTCGTCGCGGCCGCGCGCCATCAGGGCGCGCTCGTGATCCTCGATGCCGGCCCCTTGCGGCTCGGCCTTGGCGTGGCGCAGCAGCAGGAGCCGCTTCACGCGACCTGGTACTTCGCGCGCGCGCCCCGTTCGATGGCGGCGGCGGTCAGCTTGTCGATCTCCAGGCGGCGGCGCAGGGCGTCGAGCATGCGGACCTCTTCCAGCGCGATGCGGCGGTCGGCGAGCGCCACTTCGAGCGCCACCCAATAAGCGGTCTCGTGCAGGATGTCGGGCAGGCCGTCGTCGATCAGGCCCATGACGGCGTCGGCGCCGTCCGGTTCCTGCAGGATCTGGGCGCATTCCTGGCACACCGCCAGCAGGCGGCCATGGTCGAAGCCGGTGAAGGCCGGCAGCACCTTGGTCAGCTCGCCGATCACCTTCAGCTCCTTCTCGCTCATGGAGCCGTCGGAGGCGGAGATCATCACCATCGTATAGATGAGCGCGGTGTGGTGGCTGATGGTGTTCATGTGACTCATGGCTGCTCTGACGCGGCGCGACCTTATGAAACTTGACCCATCCTGCCAAGCGCCGCCATGGTT
>CAYXMO010000710.1:0-1553 GCA_964465935.1 uncultured Rhizobium sp. | reverse complement strand
AAGGCGATCGAGAAGGGCGCCGACGGCCTGATCGCGGTCGCGGCCGGCGCCGGCGGCCATGCCGGCGTGCTCTCGCCCTTCGCCCTGGTCGAGGAAATCCGCGAATGGTTCGACGGACCGCTGGCGCTCTCCGGCGCGATCTCGACCGGCCGCGCCGTCCTGGCGGCGCAGGCGATGGGCGCCGACTTCGGCTATATCGGCTCGGCCTTCATCGCGACCAAGGAAGCCAACGCGATGGACGGCTACAAGGAGATGATCACGCAGAGCGCGGGCGACGACATCGTCTACACCAACCTGTTCACCGGCGTGCACGGCAACTATCTGCGTCCTTCGGTGATCCGCGCCGGGCTCGATCCCGACAATCTGCCGGTCTCCGATCCGTCGAAGATGAATTTCGGCTCCGGCGGCAACACCAAGGCCAAGGCGTGGAAGGATATCTGGGGCTGCGGCCAGGGTATCGGCCAGGTCAAGTCGGTGGTCTCCGCCGGCGAACTGGTGGCGCGGCTCAAGCGTGAGTACGACGAGGCCAAGGCGAGGCTCGCCGGCGCGCCGCTGCGGGCCGCGGCGGAGTAGCGCGGATGGCGGCCCTCGAATCCATCGGCCCCACCGTCGTGCGCGGGGCCGAGAGCTTCCTGCTCAAGGCCAAGGCGGTCGATCAGACGTTCCAGATCGACGTGCTGGCGCCGGCGGGCGAGATCAAGAAGCCGCTGCCGGTGATCTATGTCACGGATGCGAGCTACGGCTTCGGCATCGGTGCCCAGTGCTTCTCCCTGATGCAGATGAGCCGCGAGATGCCGCGCGCCGTCGTGGTCGGGATCGGCTATCCCGCGGCGCATTCCGCCAAGCAGATCCAGGGCCTGCGCTTCCGCGATTTCTGCCCGACGCAAGGCAAAAGCTATGTCGAGCGCATCCGGCGCGAGATGCCGGGCGAACTGCCGGACAACATCGCGCCGGGCGGCGCCGCCGCCTTCCTGTCCTTCATTTTGGATGAACTGAAGCCGGCAATCGCGGCGCGCTTTCCCGTGGACACCAAGGACCAGACGCATGCCGGCATGTCGCTGGGCGGCTTGTTCGCGCTCTACGCGCTGTTTCAGGCACCGGCGGCGTTCCAGCGCGTCGTCGCGCTCAGCCCGTCGATCTGGTGGGACGAACGCGCCATCCTGAACGACGAAGCGGCGTTCGCCAAAGACGCCAAGGACCTGAAGGTGAACCTGTTCGCGTCCATCGGCGCGCTGGAGGAAGCGGCCTATCCGCCGGCGGCGATGGTCTCCAACCTCTACGCCTTCGACGCCGTGCTGCGGGCGCGCAAATATCCCGGCCTGCGCTTTGCCATGGAGGTCTTCCCGCAGGAGACCCACAACTCGGTCTACGGCGCTTCGCTGACGCGCGGGCTTCGCACCGTGTTCGGCAAGGCGCCGGGGTTCGAGAGCTGGGCCGCCCTTTCCGGCTAGGCGCGGCGCACCTATGATCGCGGCGCGGACAAGGCGGGCGCGGGCATGATACGGGCGGGCATCGGCGGCTGGAATTTCGAGCCTTGGCGCGGCGTGTTCTTT
>CAYXMO010000709.1:0-1559 GCA_964465935.1 uncultured Rhizobium sp. | reverse complement strand
GCGCCCGCGACGAGCTGAAATACTATTTCGGCGAAGCCTTCGTGGCGGAGCTGGATGTGTTGCAGGCAAGCCAACACTAACTCCCGTGTCATGGCCCGCCGGAGTGCGGCCATCCAGGTGACGACATTCACGTCATTTGCAGAATGGAACGCAGCGAATTTTCTGTTGCAGCATGGCTCACCACCTGGATAGCCCGCACTCCGGCGGCCATGACACTGAGTGTTTGGGGTCGAACAAAATTGCGTTTGAAGCTCTCCTTTTGAACACCCGTGGATACAGCGGCGAAAATCGCGACAGCCTTCCTTGAATCCATTGCCGAATAACGTCCGAAAAAATTTCTCTATCCCCATCTGATTTCCCTCTTGTCGCGCGCCTATCTCGACTCTCATGACCCGCGCCGCGAGCGCATGAGCACGAACGGGATTGCAGGGAGGAAAAGAGAGAGAGAAGGGGGGAGGGGGGTACGATTTTTTGCGGAACAATTATCTTGCCGAAAGGTCCAGGCGGGAAGGAGGCCCCCCACGCGCGATCTCGAAAACAATTATGTTGCTAATTCGACTGCAGCGCTTCCACCCGGCTCGCCAGCGCGCGCCCAAGCCGGTGCTCGCGCCAGGCGATGAACACGCCGGCGCCGGTCACCACCGCGGCGCCCAGCAGCACCAGCAGCGCCGGCACCTCGCCGAAGATCAAGAACCCGAACGTCACCGCCCAGATCATCGCGGTGTAGTCGAACGGCGCCAGCAGCGACGGCTCGGCGTATCTGTAGCTGAACGTCATGCCGATCTGCCCGAAGCCGCCGGCGATGCCGGCCGCCGCCAGCCAGCCCGCAGCGCTCCAGCTCAGCGGCGCCCGCCACCAGATCATGCTCACGGCGCCGGCCGCGGCGCAGAACGACATGAAGTAGAACACGATGGTCTCGCTCTTCTCGGTCGCGCTCATCTGGCGGATGTAGATCACGACGAAGGCCGAGCCCAGCGCCCCGGTCAGCGCCAGCCCGGCGCCGGCGGAGAAGCCGTGGCCGACGATGCCCATCACCCCGCCATGCGGCTGGATCATCAGCATTACGCCGGCGAAGCCGATCGCCACCGCGGCGCCACGATAGGGGCCGACGGTTTCCTTGAGCACGATCGCCGCCAGCACCACCGCGAAGATCGGCTGCACGAAGCCGAACGCGGTGATGTCGGCCAGGGGCAGGAGCTTGAGCGCCGCGAAGTTGAGGAACATGCCGGTGGCGCCCACCGCGGAGCGAACGATGTGCAGCAGCGGCCGCTCGGTGCGCACCATCTGGCCGATGCCGACGGTGTGGTGTACCAGCACGAACAGCGGGATGAGCGCGAAGGCGGCGCGAAACAGCACGACCTCGCCCACCGGCACGCTGCCGGCCAGCTTGATGCCGACATATTGCAGGCCGAAGGCGAGGGTGGCGCCGATCTTCAGCGCGATGCCGCGGGAGGCGTGCTGCATGGCAGGAGCCTACAGCCAGCCGCGGCGCTTGAACCACACGTAAGGCAGAATGCCGGATATGACGATCACGACCAGGGCCAGGGGATAGCCGACAT
>CAYXMO010000708.1:0-1562 GCA_964465935.1 uncultured Rhizobium sp. | reverse complement strand
GGCCACGCGCCACCGCCCGCGTCGCCGGATCGGGCGGGAAAAAGCGGTCGGGATGCAGCTTCAGCGCACTCATCGGCGGATCACCCCTATCGAATGACCCTGGCGCCCTTGCCCTTCATCACCGCTTCGACCTCCTTGGCGTTGACCATAGAGGTGTCGCCCGGCGTCGTCATCGCCAGCGCGCCATGCGCCGCGCCGTATTCCACCGCCGCCTGCGGCCCCTTGCCCTCCAGGAAGCCGTAAGCGAGGCCCGACGCGAAGCCGTCGCCGCCGCCGACGCGGTCGTAGATTTCCAGGTTCTCGCGCATCGTCGACTGGTAGAACGCGCCGCCGGCATAAAGGATCGCCGACCAGTCGTTGAACGTCGCGGTGCGCGCGTTGCGCAGCGTCGTCGCCGCGACCTTGAAGTTCGGGAACTGCTTGACCGCCGTCGCGATCATCTTCTTGAAGTTGGCGGGATCGATGGCGGAGATGTGCTCGTCCATGCCTTCGACTTCGAAGCCGAGGCAGGCGGTGAAATCCTCCTCGTTGCCGATCATCACGTCGACATGCTTGGCGATGTGGCGGTTGACCTTGCGCGCGCCCTCCTGGCCGCCCTGCGATTTCCACAGCGAGGCGCGATAATTCCGGTCGTACGAGACGATGGTGCCGTATTTGTTCGCCGCTTCCACCGCTTCGATCACGGCTTCCGACGTGCCCGGCGCCAGCGCCGCGAAAATGCCGCCGGTGTGGAACCAGCGCACGCCTTCCTCGCCGAACAGCTTCTCCCAGTTCACTTCGCCGGGCTTGATCTGCGACGCCGCCGAATTGGCGCGGTCCGAGCAGCCCAGCGCGGCGCGGATGCCGAAGCCCTTCTCGGTGAAGTTCAGGCCGACGCGGGTGTTGCGGCCGATGCCGTCATGCTCGCGCCAGATGCAGTGGGACATATTCACGCCGCCCTGCAGGATGAAATCCTCGACCAGCCAGCCCAGATCGTTGACCGGCAGCGCCGTGACCACGGCGGCGCGCTTGCCCCAGCATTTGCGCATGGCGCGCGCGACATTGTACTCGCCGCCGCCTTCCCACACCGTGAACTGGCGACTGTTGCGCACGCGGCCAAAGCCCGGATCGAAGCGCAGCATGACCTCGCCGAAGGAGACGCAGTCCCATTTCGTGTCGGACGCGGAACGGATTTTGAGGACGTCAGCCATCTTTGCGGATCTTCTTGATCAGTTGCACGGTATCGCGGACCTTGGCTTCGATGCCGCCATAGTCCTTGGCGTCGAGCAGATTCTTGGTGATGAGGTTGGAGCCGATGCCGGCGGCGACGATGCCGGCGCCGAACCAGGCGCGCAGCGACTCTTCGCTGGCATCGACGCCGCCGGTCGGCATGATCTTGGTCCACGGCATGGGGCCGAGCACGGCCTTGACGAATTCGGGTCCGCCGACGCTCGAACCTGGAAACACTTTGACGATCTCGCAGCCCAGCTCCTGCGCTTCGCTGATCTCCGTCGCGCTGCCGCAGCCCGGGCTGTAGGCGATGCCGCGCCGGTTGCAGATTTTCGCGACCTCGGGATTGGTCA
>CAYXMO010000707.1:0-1563 GCA_964465935.1 uncultured Rhizobium sp. | reverse complement strand
GAACGCCACGCCGCCCATGAAGAAGCCGATGACGCCGCGCCCGATATGCTCGTCGAACGGCAGCAGCAATCCACCCAGCAGCGCCAGCATCAGGCAATGCAGTCCGCGCTTCAGACCCAGCCGGCAGGCGACGAAGAACACGCCATAGAGCAGCATCTCGATCGACACTGACCAGGCCGGGCCGTCGAAGCTCTGCGCCGAGCGCGGCCACCAGCTCTGCACCAGGAACAGGTTGGCGATGAAGTGCGACGCGTCGTTGTCGGGATAGACGAAGAATGCGCCCTGCGCGCGAAAGAACAAAAGCTGCAGCACGGCCACCGCGGCCAGCATCGTCAGGTGCAGCGGATACAGCCGCGAGAGGCGCAGCAGCGCGAAACCCCAGCCGCCGACGGCGCGCTCGCGGATCGCCCCGCCATAGAGCCAGAAGAACACGAAACCCGAGAGCACGAAGAACAGGTCGACAGCCGCCCAGCCCTGCACGTAGAGCGGCTTCAGCAACCAGAAGAACGGCTGGGCCGCCATCGCCGTGCCTGCGCCGCCGGGCAGCGCGAAGAAATGCTGCCAATGCCAGACCACGACCGAAAGCGCCGCGATCCCGCGCAGCGCGTCCAATCCGTGAAGGCGTTTGGGCTCCATCCCGCCGTGATAGGGGCGCCGGCCCCAACAGCGGCTTAACGCACCCCCAAACCCGTGTCGCAGGAAGGTCTTATTGAACCCATATTTAACCCTAAGAAGCGTTGAATTGGCGCCCCAACGGCGCTACACGCCTCGCATGCGGCTGACCGCCGAAACCGGATCGGGCAAGGCCCAACAAGCCAGCCCCTAACACGTTGAAATGACAAGCCAATCACCGACAAATCGTCTCGCGCGCGGCTCCAATGAGCTGCTCGAAGCGACCTCGTTCCTCAACGGCGCCAACGCCGCTTTCGTCGAGTCGCTCTACGCCCAATACCTGGAAAACCCCGACGCGGTGGACGACAGCTGGCGTGCCTATTTTTCGGGCCTGGGCCAGAACGCGCTCGAACCGGCGCAGCTCGGCCGCGGCCCCGCCTGGCGCCGCGACAAGAAGCCGGAGCTGGCGAATGGCGAGCTCGTCGGCGCGCTGACCGGGCAATGGCCGGCGCGCAAGGGCGAGGCCAGCGCCGCCGACCTGCACAAAGCGGCGCAGGATTCGATCCGCGCCATCCAGTTGGTGCGCGCCTATCGCGTCATCGGCCATCTCGAAGCCGATCTGGATCCCTTGAACATCACGGCCAAGCAGCCGCACCCGCAGCTCGATCCCACCTTCTGCGGCTTCCACGCCGAAGATCTCGACCGCCCGATCTACATGGACGGCGTCATGGGCCTCGAAACCGCGACGCCGCGGCGGGTCACCGAGATCCTCAAGCGCACCTATTGCGGCCGCATCGGCTACGAGTTCATGCACATCAACGATGCCGAGCAGAAGGACTGGCTGCAGCGCCGCATCGAAGGACCCGACAAGGAGATCGTGTTCTCGCCCGAAGGCAAGAAGGCGATCCTCAACAAGCTGGTCGAAGCCGAGGGCTTCGAGAAATTCGCCTC
>CAYXMO010000706.1:0-1569 GCA_964465935.1 uncultured Rhizobium sp. | reverse complement strand
TGTCCGTTCCTTTCCGGCATGAGAGGGACGACTCCGGCGAAGGGGCGCCCCGCCACGGGCGCCCCTTCGTTTTATCCGCCCTCCCCTTCCGGGGAGGGCCGAAAAATCGAAGCGCAGCGAAGATTTTTCGGGGAGGGGTCGGGCACCGAACTCTGCTCTGCGCCAGACCCCTCCCCGAAATCTGCAAATGCAGATTTCGACCCTCCCCGTAGGGGAGGGTGGAGATTTCAGCTATTCCCAGCCCGGGGATGACACCAAAGGGCGCTGCGGCTACATAAATCGCCATGACCAGCCTGTCCGACGTCCGTGCTTCCTTCCTCGACTTCTTCCGGGACCGCCAGCATGCGGTGGTGCCGTCCTCGCCGCTCGTGCCGCGCAACGACCCGACCTTGATGTTCACCAATGCCGGCATGGTGCAGTTCAAGAACGCTTTCACCGGGGCCGAGAAGCTGCCGTTCCGCCGCGCCACCTCGGTGCAGAAATGCGTCCGCGCCGGCGGCAAGCACAACGACCTCGACAATGTCGGCTACACCCAGCGCCACCAGACCTTCTTCGAAATGCTGGGCAATTTCTCGTTCGGCGACTATTTCAAGGAGCTGGCGATCGAATATGCCTGGGACTACCTCTCCAAGACGCTGAAGCTGCCCAAGGACAGGCTCCTGGTCACGGTCTATCCGACCGACGAGGTGGCGCGCGGCTTGTGGAAGAAGATCGCCGGCTTTGGCGACGACCGCATCATCGATTACCCCGACAATCTGTGGGCGATGGGGCCGCTGGGTCCCTGCGGCTATTGCTCGGAAATCTTCTACGACCAGGGGACAAGCGTCGCCGGCGGGCCGCCGGGCAGCGCCGACGAGGACGGCGACCGCTTCCTGGAATTCTGGAACCTCGTCTTCATGCAGTTCGAGCAGGTCGATGCCGACACCCGCATCGACCTGCCCAAGCCGTCGATCGACACCGGCATGGGGCTGGAGCGCATCAGCGCCATCCTGCAGGGCGTGACCTCGAACTACGACACCGACCTGTTCCGCCACCTGATCGCCGCGTCGATCGAGGCCAGCGGCACGAAAGCCGAGGGCGAAGCCAAGTTCAGCCACCGCGTCATCGCCGACCATCTGCGCTCGACCTCGTTCCTGATCGCCGACGGCGTGCTGCCGTCGAACGAGGGCCGCGGCTACGTCCTGCGCCGCATCATGCGCCGCGCCATGCGCCACGCGCATCTGATCGGCGCCAAGGACCCCTTGATGTACCGGCTGGTGCCGGCGCTGGTGGCGGAGATGGGCACGGCCTATCCCGAGCTCAAGCGCGCCGAGCCGCTGGTCACCGAGACGCTGCGGCTGGAGGAGATCCGCTTCCGCGAGACGCTGGCGCGCGGCCTTAAGCTGCTCGACGAAGCGACGGGCGGCATGGGCAAGGGTTCGACGCTTCCCGGCGAAACCGCGTTCAAGCTCTACGACACCTATGGCTTTCCGCTCGATCTGACGCAGGACGCGCTCAAGGCCAGGGACATCGGCGTCGACACCGCCGGCTTCGACGCCGCGATGGCGCGGCAGAAGGCCGAGGCGCGCA
>CAYXMO010000705.1:0-1579 GCA_964465935.1 uncultured Rhizobium sp. | reverse complement strand
GGCTGGTCTGCGTCCCCGGCGCTTCCTGCGCCACCGCGCCGATGCGCCAGGCGCTGGGCCACGACACCGCGCCGTCGTCGGGATGCAGCTGGCCCAGGATCACCTTGAGCAGGGTCGATTTGCCGGCGCCGTTGCGTCCGACCAGGCCGATGCGCCGCCCGGCGGGCAGGCTGGCGCTTGCCCCGTCCAGGATTTCGCGGCCCGCGATGCGGACGATGAGGTTGTCGATGACCAGCATGGGACGGCGCGTATAGCAGACCGGCTGGCCGCGCGTAAGAACGCGATTTTGCCGCTGCCCTAGACGCCCTGCGGCTGCGCGAACAGCGAATAGACGTTGGCCTTCGAATCGTAGCGCAGCCGGTGCGGCGCCGCGCCGCTCAGGGTCTGCGCGATGTCGAGCCGCACCGCCGGCGACTGGCGGTAATATTGGTGCGAGCGGTCCGGCTGCGCGAAGATCGATACGATGTAGTCGTCGACGCCGGTGCAATCGACCATGCTGTAGACCGCGGGATCGAAGAACGTCTTGTCCGCCTTGTTCGGCGGCCCGTCATACCCCAGCCGGTAGTCGCTGTTGGCGATATGGCTGAGCTGCATCAGCACGTCGTCGTAGTTGAAGTAGATCGTGATCCGCTTGGCCAGCTTGCGCAGCGCGTGCAGGCGGCCGTTGTTCGGCGCGGTGAAGGTGGTCGCGGGCTCGTCGGCGGCGGCCAGGATCGCGCTGTCGAACAAGGGCTGGGCCGGATTGGGATTGGCCTTGGCCCACGCCTCCACCGCGGCGCCCAGCATGTAATTGCCCATGCTGTGGCACAGAAGGTTGAGCTTGCGCTTGCCGATCGCGGCGCGGACCTTCTGGATCTGCTGCAGGAACAGGCCGAAATGATAGGCGGAGGCCGCCGCCTGCATCTGGTCGTGGCGGTAGTCGGTAAGGTCGCCGAAGATGTTCCAATACTGATAAGACCGCGACGGCCAGCTGAAGGCGATGGTGTCGAAATTGCAGCGCGGCAGTTTCGCGGCCGCCAACCAGGTCTTGTTGTAGGCGCCGCGCGTCACCGAATCGGCGAAGCTGTTGGCGGCGCCGTGAACGAAGACCAGGACGTCGTTCTTCGACTTGCCCAGCGCGGCGATGGCGCCCGGATCGAAGCCGCCCTTGGTCAGCTTGCTCATGGCGCCGATGGTGCCGTAGCTGAGGCTCTGGATGTCGCTGCCGTTGACCTCGACCGAGCCGCAGCTCAGCGCCTGCGCGTTCTGCGGCTGGACCTGGTCGTCGAACGACACGATGCCCGCGGGCGAAACCGCGACTTGGCGGCGGTTGGTGGCAAAGAGGATGGAGGTGGTGCTCATGCCAATTTTCCCCGTGGCGGCGGCGAATACTTTACCCCGCCTCTGTATTCGTCAATTGTCGTGCCGCGAATACTGCGAAACCGCGCCGGCCCGCACCCGTCCCGCGCCGCGCCGCCGCGCCTTGCTCTTTGCCGGTTCTCCGCTATAAGGCGCGCACTTTTCGCACCCTTTTTGGAGACTGCCATGGCCGTCGAGCGCACCCTTTCCATCATCAAGCCGGACGCGACGCGCCGCAATC
>CAYXMO010000704.1:0-1580 GCA_964465935.1 uncultured Rhizobium sp. | reverse complement strand
CCGGGCCAATGGCCGCAGGCCATACTGAGTCGACCAGCGCCCCTGGCGGTCTGGTGTTCAACCTGGTCCCTCTCCCGGGGACTGAGTGCCATCGTTGACGGTGGAATCAAAGGGAGAACCCGTTCGCCAGCGGCACGAAGGACTGTCGCTCCTCGCGGGATTTAGGGACCGAGGTCCTTGCATGCGCGTGCGGATAGTTGCCGGAACTACGCCTGGCTGCGCCGTCCCTGGGGCTTATTGACAAGCCATCGGGCGCATGATGAGCATCGTCCTCAAGAGCAAGAAAATTTGCGCTCCAGGAGAGGGGAGGCAAATGCGATGGACGATTACGTCGAGCGCATTGCCTGGTTTCAGACGCAAATACTGCCGCATCAGGCCGCCGTCCGGCGGTTCTTCGACCTGCGCGCGCCGGCGCAGCTCGACGTCAACGACATTCTCGCTGAAGCCCTGGTGCGCTGCTACACGACGGCCAATTGGCGGCAGATCGAGAATGGCCGCCGGTTTCTCTTCGCCGTGGCCAGGAATTACGTGCTCGACGAGGTCAGGCGAAGCAAGGTCGTGATGTTCGAGGATCTCGCCGGCCTGCAGTTCGATGTGCCCGACGACGAACCATTGCCCGATCAGATCGCCAGCGGGCGCGAGGAGCTGCAGCTTCTGTCGACGGCGATCGACCAGCTGCCGCGGCGCTGTCGCGAAGTCTTCATCCTCAGGCGAATACATAATCTTTCGCCGCGGGAAATAGCGGTCCAGCTGCGCTTATCCGTCTCAACAGTGGAGAAACATCTTGCGCGCGCGCTCGTTTTGCTGACACGCGCGGCGAGACAGATGGACTTTCACGCACCGGAGTCTGCCGACGACCATGCCGCGAAGCAGGGACGTAATTCTAGCTGAAGCCGTGCGCTGGCACATGAGCCAGCAAGACGGGGCAGCTGACCGGAAGGACGGCGCCCTGGCCGACTGGCTGCGCGCCGATCCTGCCCATGCGGTCGCCTTTGCCGAGGTGTCGCGGACCTGGGATTTGGCCGCCGCCGCGGGCATGGATGCGGCGGCGGAGGCGGCTCCTGCCGCAGGCGATCGCCATCCGATGCGCTGGCTCGCGGCGGCGACGATCGCGACCTTCGTGCTGGGCGGGATCGGTTATCTGACGTTGCGCCCGCAGCATATCGAGACCGCCATCGGCGAAATCCGCGCGGTTCGCCTGGCCGACGGCAGCAATGTCACGCTGAATACCGCCAGCGAGATCGAGGTCGGCTTTACCAGCGGCCTGCGCAATATCCGGCTGTTGCGCGGCGAGGCGATCTTCCACGTCGCCAAGGATCCGGCCCGGCCCTTCGTCGTCACCGCCAATGGCGCCTCGGTCCAGGCCGTCGGCACGATATTCGACGTCCGCGACGACAGCGGCGCGACCGAGCTCGCCGTCGCCGAGGGCGTGGTCAAATTCGCAGCCAAGCCCGGCGCCGGCATCAGCCTGGTCAAGGCGGGCTTTGGCGCGCGGGCGGCGCCCGGCAAGGCCGCAACCTTCAGGATCTCGCCGGCGGATATGGAGCAGCGCATCCTGTGGCGGACAGGGATGCTGAAAT
>CAYXMO010000703.1:0-1583 GCA_964465935.1 uncultured Rhizobium sp. | reverse complement strand
GGCTGTCGCGGAAATTCCGCAAGGGCGAATGGATCGTGATCCTGGATGCCGACGAGACGGTGATCGACAACTCGCTGTTCGAGCGCGAGCGCCAATCCTGCGGCAGCGAGTTCAAGGACGCGCAATGGGAGAATTGGGTTGCCGCGCAATTGGCGCCGGACGTGCCGGGCGCCGCCGCCTTCACCGACGCGGTGCACCGGCTGGGCGGTTACGTCGCCATCGTCACCAACCGGCTGCAGAAGGACGATACGGTCACCCAGGCGACGCTGCGCAAAGCCGGCATCTGGTTCGACTATGAGATCGGCATGACCGATGTGGAGGACAAGACCGAGCGCTGGCGCGGCGTGAAGGGCGTGCTGACGAAGAAATTCGGCGGCCATCCGCGCGCCGTGATGTGGCTGGGCGACCAGGTCACCGATCTGGCGGTGCTCGACAAAACCGGCCGCATCAGCCGCGCCATGAACCAGAGCGACAATGGCGAAGGCGTCGGCGACTATCTGTTCCTGCTGCCCAATCCGATGTACGGCAACTGGCAGAAGAACCCGAACGACTGACCCATGCGCGACCTTCCCGCGATTCCGTTTGCCGACATCCGCGGCGGTACCTCGCTCGACCTGCTCAAGCTTTATCCGGGCACGGCGCGCGCGCTGGCGGCGGCGGCGGCGAACAGCTTCGGCCTGGTCAGCCGCGCCGCCAGCGCCGTCGCCCTGCCGCTGGGCGACCGCGCCTCGCGCCGCTGGCTGGGGCGCAGCGGCAATCCCTATTTCGCCGAGATCGACGCGCTGGCGGCGCATCTGGGAATCCGCGGCGTGCATTTCTTGAACGTCTGTTTCGAATGGGGCTGCACCAGCGGGGTGTGGCCGGGCGGCGGCGGACCGGTGATGCGCCGGGTGCTCGACTGGCCGTTCCCCGACCTCGGCGTCCATATGGTGGTGGCGCGGCAGTCGGGTCCGGCCGGCGAATTCACCAACATCACCTGGCCGGGACTGGCGGGCAGTTTCCAGGGTCTGGCGCCGGGACGCTTCGCCTGCGCCATCAACCAGGCACCGATGCGGCGGCATCGCGCCGGTTATGCCGGCGACTGGCTGAAGAACCGCATCGCGGTGCGCGATGGCGGCGGCATGCCACCGGCGCATCTGCTGCGGCGGGTGCTCGAGACCGCGCCCGACTACACCGCGGCGCGCAAGCAGTTGAGCGAGACGCCGCTCGCGGTGCCGGCGATCTTCATCCTGTCGGGCGCCGCGGACGGCGAAGGCTGCGTCATCGAACGCACCGAGACCGAAGCGGCCATGCGCCAGCTGAACGGCGCGCCCGTCTGCGTCGCCAATCACTTCGAGACCCGCCTTGGCCAGAACGGCTTCGGCTGGCGGCCGCGCCCGATCGACAGCGCCGGCCGCGCCGCGGCGGCGCGCGCTTTGCGCGAAAGCGATTTGACCTCCGATTTCGCCTGGTTCGCACCGCCCATCGCCAATGCCCATAGCCGCCTCGCCTTCACCGCCAATGCCGCGAGCGGTGCGCTGGCGCTGATGGGGACCGATGGCGCGGAGCCTTCCACGCAAATTTTCCGCTTGCCGGCGGCCTAG
>CAYXMO010000702.1:0-1584 GCA_964465935.1 uncultured Rhizobium sp. | reverse complement strand
TCGGGGTCGCCATGCTGGCCTGCGCCGCGTTGATCGGATTTCTATGCGTGCCGCAGCACTACGTGCACGTGACACGCGAGGCGGCGATGTATTACGCAGTCGACGCCCAGGGCAACCGCCTCCCCGAAGCGTTCGACCCAGCGCTCTCGAAACGGTTCGGGATCGAGATCGTCGGATGGACCAGCGACCAGATTTTCGAAATCACTTCCCTCGGCCTGGACCGCGTCTGCGCCCAGGGCTGGTGCGTCTACTACCGCAAGCATTGCGACGACGGAGGCCGCCATTGCCGCGTCGTGTTGTCCGGCGGCGTCGAGGCGCCAGCGCAGACCGGGGTCATCGGCCTGGTCTCGCACACCGGATTCGAGATTCACGCGCCGTCGCGGGCGGCGATGCGGCGCATCTTCGGGGCGCTGCGGCTCCAGATACAAGACGGCATGGGCGAGGCTCGCGCGACAGTGCCGCTCAGCCACTTCAACCGCGAGGCGCCGGACAACGAGATTCCCAGAGGCTGTATGCGCAGCGTCTGGGTGGAAGGCTGCGGACAGCCGCCGTTTCCGAACTCCCAACGTCCGGCGCATCTGTGAGGCCGCTGCCTTGCGATGTCGCGGTGATCGGGCTCGGCGCGGCGGGCAGCGCGGCGCTGTCGGCGCTGGCGCGGGCCGGCGTCCGCGCCATCGGGATCGACCGCTTCGCGCCGCCGCATGCGCTGGGCAGTTCGCATGGCGAGACGCGGCTGCTGCGCACCGCCTATTCCGAAGGCGCGTTCTACGTGCCGCTGGTCAAGCGCGCGATTCAACTGTGGCGGGGGCTGGAGAAGCGCACGGGGACACGGCTGTTCGAGCAGACCGGCGTCGACTATGCCGGGCCGCGCGGCGACGCCTTCCTGGCGGGGGCGCAAGATGCGGCGCGGCGCTGGCGCCTGCGCCTGCCGGCGGCGGACGGATTGGACGCTGCGTTCCGCTTGCCCGCCGATTGGCTGCGCCTGACCGACAGCGCCGGCGGCTTCCTCTATCCCGAGCGCGCCATCGCCGCTTTTCTCAGGGACGCGCGGGCGCACGGCGCCAAGGTGCTGAAGAACGCGCCTTGCTCGGCAATCGGCCGTTCGGGCAGCACGATACGGATTCAAACCGCGAAGGGGAGCATCGAAGCCGCCCGCGCGATCGTCACCGCCGGCGCGTGGTCGAGCGAGCTTGTGCCGGAGCTGAAACCCGTGACCTTCGCCGAGCGGCGCGTGCTGCACTGGTTCGCCGATCCCGATGGGCGCTTCACGCGCCGCAAGGGCTTGCGGCCTTTCGCGATCTCGACCGGGCGCGGCCAGCTGTTCTACGGTTTCCCGGCGAACGCCAAGGGCGAGGTGAAGGTCGGCGAGCACGACACGGCCGAGATCGTCGCGTCGCCGGCGGCGCTGAAGCGCAGGATCGCCAAGGCCGACATCGCCGCGATCGCGCCGCTGGTGCGCGAATTCATGCCGGCGCTGGGACGGCGCGTGCGCTCGGAAGTGTGCCTGTATCCGATGTCGAAGGACGAGCACTTCATCCTGGACCGCCATCCGGACGATCCGCGGATCGTGCTCGGCGCCGGCCT
>CAYXMO010000701.1:0-1591 GCA_964465935.1 uncultured Rhizobium sp. | reverse complement strand
ATCCAGGGAGTCATCGCCGCCAACCGTTTCGGCCTGGGCGCCAAGCCGGGCGAGGTCGCGCGCATCTCCGGCGACCCCAAGGGCTGGCTGCTGGCGCAGCTGACGCCCGAGAGCGAGTTGCCGGCGCCGCTGCGCGCGCTGCCCTCGACGGTCGACGACATGAGCGCCTTCTTCAAATGGGTGCGCCAGATCGCGGTCGAGGCCAAGGCGCATGGCATGGACCCCTATCATCTGCGTCCGCAAGGCGCGCCGGGAACGGGCGGCGGCGCGATGAGCGGCGGTGCAATGGCCGGCGGCGGCGGCATGGGCGGCGGCGACACCGGCTTCAGCATCGAGCGCGAATATGTGAAGGCCTTCCTGCCGCGCTACGCCGTGTCGGTGAAAGCGCGCTTCGACACTTCGGTGGCGACCGAGCGGCCGTTCTTCGAGCGCCTGGTGCATTTCTGGGTCAATCACTTCGTGGTCAGCGGTGCCAAGCCCGGCGCTATCACCATGCCGCCCTCCTTCGAGCGCGACGTCATCCGCCCCAACGTCACCGGACGCTTCCGCGACATGCTGATGGCCTCGTCCAAGCATCCGGCGATGCTGTTCTATCTCGACAATTACCGCTCCATCGGCCCCAATTCCAAGGTCGGCAAGGACCCGTCGCTGCGCGCCCCGCGCCAGCAGCAGGCCTTCGCCATTCCGCAAGTCGCGGGCCTCAACGAGAATCTCGCGCGCGAGATCATGGAGCTGCAGACGCTGGGCGTGCGCAGCGGCTACACCCAGGCCGACGTCACCAGCTTCGCGCGCGTCATCACCGGCTGGACCATCGCCGGCCCGCCGCGCGTGCCGCCCTTCCGCCTGATGCTCGAAGGCCGCCTCAACGGCAAAGGCCTGTTCGAGTTCGACGACGACGAGCACGAGCCCGGTCCGCAGACCATCATGGACAAGGTCTACGCCCAGAGCGGCGTCGATCAGGGCGAGGCGGTGCTGACCGATCTTTCGCGCCATCCCGCGACCGCGCATTTCATCTCGACCAAGCTGGCGCGCCATTTCGTCGCCGACGATCCGCCGCCGGAACTGGTGGACCGCATGGCGCGCAAATTCCTCAGCACCGACGGCGATCTGAAACAGGTCTGCGCCGAGCTGGTGGCCGGTGCCGACGCCTTCGATCCCAGTGCCCGCAAGTTCAAGACGCCGGAGGAATATGTGATCTCCGCCGCCCGCGCGCTGCCCGGCCTGCAGGCCGATCCCGGCTCGCTGCTGCGCGCCTATGGCAGCATGGGCCAGACGCCCTACAACCCGCCCGGCCCCAACGGCTGGCCCGATGTCGAAGGCGAGTGGCTCGGCGCCGACTCGGTGTGGAAGCGCTTCGAATGGGCCAACCAGGCGGCGCAGAGCGTCGCCAGCACCACCATGAACCCCGGCGCCCTGGCGCAGGACGTGCTCGGCCCGTCGCTGTCCAAAGCCACGGCGCAGGCCATCGCCCGCGCCGAAAGCCCGGCGCAGGGCTTGACGCTGCTGCTGGCGTCCGCCGAATTCCAGAGGAGATGAGCATGGTCACGCGCAGACAGACCTTTGGACTTCTCGGCGCCGGCCTCGCGGCGGC
>CAYXMO010000700.1:0-1599 GCA_964465935.1 uncultured Rhizobium sp. | reverse complement strand
TGCTCAGCCATCTGTCGGCGTTCGACAATGTCGCGCTGCCCTTGAAGCTCGCGGGCCGCCACGAAGGCGAGTACGAGCACGACGTCGAGGAGCTGCTGTCCTGGGTCGGGCTCGGCGACCGCATGCAGGCGAGGCCGCCGACCCTGTCTGGTGGCGAGCAGCAGCGCATCGCCATCGCCCGCGCCGTGGTGGCGCGGCCCGACCTTCTGATCGCCGACGAGCCGACCGGCAATGTCGATCCTGAGATCGGGGCGCGGCTGATCCGGCTGTTCGGCGAGCTCAACCGGCTGGGCACCACGGTGCTGATCGCGACCCATGACCGCGGCCTGATCGAGAGCACCAAGGCGCGCGAGATGCGGCTGGTCGACGGGCGGCTGGTCGAATTGCGCTCGGGGTTGCGGCCATGACGCGGCCGCCGGCCCGCCTGCTGCCGCGCGAAAAGGGCGCCGCGCCGCTCGACCTGGTGATCGGCGTGATGGCGTTCCTGGCGGCGCTGGCGCTCGGCGCCTCGCTGGTGGCGGAACGCGCCTCGGCGGGCTGGCGCGCCGGCTTGTCGGACCGCCTCACGGTGCAGATCCTGGTGCCGGAGCATGGCGACGTCGCGGCGACGCTGGGGCGAGAGAGCGATGCGGTGCTGGCGGTGCTGCGCGCGACGCCCGGCATCGCGCATGCCGCGCCGCTCTCGGAAGACGAAATGCAGACGCTGGTCGAGCCCTGGCTGGGCAAGGGCGCGCTGGTCGCCGAGCTGCCGCTGCCCAAGCTGATCGACGCCACGATCACGCCGGGCGCCAGCGTCGATCTTGCGGGCTTGAGCGCGCGGCTGAAACAGGCGGCGCCGGATTCGCAGCTCGACGATCACAGCCACTGGATCGGACGGCTCAAAGCGCTGGCCGACACCATCGTGTGGAGCGCCTGGGGCATCCTGATCCTGATCGCCATCGCCACCGCTTCGACGGTCGCGTTCGCGACCCGCGCGGGGCTGGAGGCGCAGCACGACATGGTGGCGCTGCTGCACCAGATGGGGGCGACATCGGGCTTCATCGCCCGCGCCTTCGAGCGGCACTATGCGCTGGCGACGCTGGGGGCGAGCGCCGCCGGCGCCTTCGTCGCGGCGGCGCTGTTCGTGCTGGCCGGCGGGCTGGAATTCGCCGGCGTGGAACCGGTGCCGTTCCTGCCGCCCATCGCGCTGAAACTATCGGAAGCGGCCTGGCTGGCGGGCGTGCCGGTGAGCGCGACACTGATCGCCTGGGCGACGGCGCGGCTTTCGGTCCTGGCGGCGGTACGCGAAATTTACTGATTGGGTTTACTGGTATAGCGGTCCCGTCCAGCTTTCGCCCCGATTCGCCGCTAGATTCGCACCATGGTCTCGACCGCCGCCAAGATCGCCATCGGCTTGCTCGCGCTCTATGTCGCGGGCTTTTTGCTGTTCGTGGCGACGCTGCCGTCGCAGCCGACGCAGAAGCTGAAAGCCGACGGCATCGTGGCGCTGACCGGCGGCGATGCGCGGCTGGACGCGGCGGTGGCGCTGCTGGAAGGCGGCACTGCCAAGCGGCTGCTGATCAGCGGCGCCAACAAGGCCTCGACCAAGGACCAGATCAA
>CAYXMO010000699.1:0-1599 GCA_964465935.1 uncultured Rhizobium sp. | reverse complement strand
CCCGATGACCGTCACCGGCAAGCCGCAGAAGTTCAAGATGCGCGAGGCGATGGAGCAGGAATTGGCGGCGCGCGCACAATAAGTGTGGCCTCCGCGGTCTTGATCGCCGACGATGCTCTCTTATGTCTTCTGCGCTGGCCGGCTTCGGTCTCTGGACGCGGGAGGGGGCCCCTCCGCGAGACGTCGAAAACAGTACGATGTGGTTTGGTGATCCTCGATCCACAACCAATGGTAGAAGTCCCGCCGGCCGGGTGAAAGTCATCCCCGGTTGACATCCGGGTTCCGCCCCGGCACCTTGTCATCCCAGAATGACAAACGTTGCGACCCTCGCTCCCGAACGCTCGGTGCCGCGCAAGCGCGATGCCGAGGCGACGCGCGCCGCCATCCTGGACGCCGCCAAGCGCCATTTCGCCAAGTCGGGCTATGACGGTGCTTTCCTGCGGGACATCGCAGCCGACGCCGGCGCCGATGCGGCGCTGATCAACCGCTATTTCGGCGGCAAGGAAGGCCTGTTCGCGGCCGCGCTCAAGGACTCGATCGGCCCCAACACCATCGCCAACTGGGACCACAAGAGCTTCGGCCGCGAGATCGCCACCATGATGGCCGGCCACGCCCATCAGCATGTCGACCGCATGCATGCCTTCCAGTTCCTGCTCCAGGCTGCGACCAATCCGGTCACCGCGCCGATGCTGAACGTCGCGGTCCAGGAACGCTTCATGGGCCCGATCCGCGACTGGCTGGGCGGCGGCGATGCCGAGCCGCGCGCCCGCGTGCTCGCCTCGGTCTTCATCGGCCTTCTGGTCGAACGCCTGATCCGCGACGAAACGCTGGAAGGGCGCGAGCGCGAGGTTTTCATCGAACGCACGGCGGCTGTGTTGCAGTCGCTGGTGGACAAATAACGCAACGTTGGAGGACGGACATGGCAGACGGGAACATCACCAAGGATCTGGTCTACGAAGCGGTGGCGCCGGACGATTTCGAGTCGATGATCGAGCTCGACCGCTACGAGAAGCGCTCGACTGCCTTCGACAAGATCATCAGCGCGACGCACGACCATTTCTGGGACCCGCTGGACAAGAAGTACATCGACTTCGACGCGCCGTTCGACATCGAACGCGTCCAGATGATGCCGGACGACCAGATCTTCCAGCTCCAGATCCCCTATGTCCGCGACCATCTGGAGAAGACCGGCCAGAAGGTGAAGTTCGCCAACGAGATGCAGCTGTGGTCGTTCTCCTCGATCCTGCACGGCGAACAGGGGGCGCTGAACCTGTCGGCGTCGCTGTGCCATGTGCTCAAGGATCAGGGGGCGCAGGAATACGCCGCCAACCAGACCCGCGAAGAGGCGCGCCACGTCACGGCCTTCGCCAAATACATCAAGTCGCGCTGGGGCCGGCCGCGCCCCTGCGGCACGGTGCTCAAAGCGCTCCTGGTCGACATCATCTCGGCGCCCGAGGTCTACAAGAAGATCATCGGCATGCAGATGCTGGTCGAGGGCCTGGCGATGGGCGCCTTCGCCACCGGCTACAAGTACAACCAGGACCCCCTGGCCAAGAAGCTGTTCCAGCTGGTGATGACCGACGAGGCCTTCCATCACAA
>CAYXMO010000698.1:0-1604 GCA_964465935.1 uncultured Rhizobium sp. | reverse complement strand
GTGCACTGCCTGGGTTGGGGCGGTGTCGGCGCGATACCCGGCTGGCTGGCCAGCCTGATCGTCACAAAGCGCGGCGAAGGCTGCATCCTGAACATGGCGCTGGGGCTGGTCGGCTGGGTGGTCGGCGGCCTGATCTTCCGCGCGATCTCGAATTTCGGCGTCTTCCGCTTCAACTTCACATCGATGATCGTCGCCGTGCTGGGCGCCGTGATCGTGCTGTTCCTGTGGCACGCGGTGACGGGGAATAGGACGTTGCGGTAGGGGCTTTTGGATATCGTACGAGGAGACATCGATGTCAGTTTGGATCAAAAAGTACTTTGGCAGAAACAGCTATACCGCCGAATTTAATCGGTTTGAGCAATTATTGCTCAAGACCGCTGCCTCCAAAGAAATGCTGATGATCGCCAGCAGTGGTGACGGCGGCCCCGTGGACGAAACCATCTACATCTGGTTCCAAAACGATCTATACGCGAGTCTTTTTCCTGGCTTTGAGCCAGTTGCGGAAAGCGATCTTCCTACCACTGCGGCACTGCTGATCGGAGAAGGCTCAATCTTCGAACAGCGATTCAAATATGGTGCTTGAGTCACCCGCCAGATGATTTCGTTACGTAGATCTCCCCGCCCCCCTGCTTGAACTCTTCCGCCTTCTTCGCCATCGCGGCGCGGATTTGCGCGGTGCTTAGCGTGTCGTTGGTGCCTTTGGCAGCGTCGCGGACTTCCTGGCTGATCTTCATCGAGCAGAATTTGGGGCCGCACATCGAGCAGAAATGCGCCACCTTGGCGCCGTCGGCCGGCAGCGTCTCGTCGTGGAAGGCCTGCGCCGTCTCCGGATCGAGCGCCAGCGCGAACTGGTCGCGCCAGCGGAATTCGAAGCGTGCCTTGCTCATTGCGTCGTCCCAGAGGCGCGCCGCGGGATGACCCTTGGCGAGATCGGCGGCATGCGCCGCGATGCGATAGGCGATGACGCCGGCTTTCACGTCGTCGCGGTCGGGCAGGCCCAGATGCTCCTTGGGCGTGACGTAGCAAAGCATGGCGCAGCCGAACCAGCCGATCATCGCGGCGCCGATGGCGGACGTGATGTGGTCGTAGCCCGGCGCCACGTCGGTTGTCAGCGGCCCCAGGGTGTAGAACGGTGCCTCGTCGCAAGCCGCGAGCTGGCGGTCCATGTTCTCCTTGATCTTGTGCATCGGGACGTGGCCCGGGCCTTCGATCATCACCTGGACGTCGTGGCGTTGTGCGATGCGGTTGAGCTCACCCAGCGTCTCGAGCTCGGCGAACTGCGCCGCGTCATTGGCGTCGGCGATGGAGCCCGGACGCAGGCCGTCGCCGAGGCTGAACGAAACATCGTATTGCTTGAGCAGCTCGCAGATTTCCTCAAACCGCGTGTAGAGGAAATTCTCCTTGTGATGCGCCAGGCACCACTTGGCCAGGATCGAGCCGCCGCGCGACACGATGCCGGTGACGCGGTTGGCGGTCAGCGGGATATGCGCCAGGCGCACACCGGCATGGATGGTGAAATAGTCGACGCCCTGCTCGCATTGCTCGACCAGCGTGTCGCGGTAGATTTCCCAGGTCAGGTCCTCGGCGACGCCGCCGACCTTCTC
>CAYXMO010000697.1:0-1619 GCA_964465935.1 uncultured Rhizobium sp. | reverse complement strand
AGGCCTATGGCCCGGAGTTCTACCAGGCGCTGGTCGCGGGGACGGAGTGGCGGATCTAACCTCTCCCGCAAAGCGGGAGAGGTCGAAATCGCGTAGCGATTTCGGGTGAGGGCAATGGAGCGCGCGGCGGGCCCTCACCCGTCTCGCTGCGCTCGCCGACCTCTCCCGCAGGCGGGAGAGGTTATCTACTCCAGCGCTTCTTCCAGATACCGCCGCTTCACATGCCGCTTCAGCGCCTCGCCGCTGAGCTTCTTGCCCGTCGCCGCGACCACGATGTCGTCGAAGGTCTTCAGGCTCGCCTGCTCGTGCACGCGCGGTTTCACCCAGGCGAAATACGGTTTGAAATCGCCGCGTCCCAGGGCCGGCAGGATCGCCGGATCGTCGGCCAGCGCCGTCTCGAACAATTGCGCGCCCAAGGCTTCGCCCAGTGCGTAGTTGGGGAAATAGCCGAACAGCGCTGCCGCCCAATGGATGTCCTGCAGGCAGCCCTTGGCGTCGTTCGGCGGCACCCGGCCGAACAGCTTCTCGAACATCTCGTTCCAGGCGCCGGGAATGTCGTCGACCGACAGATCGCCCGCGAGCAGCGCCCGTTCCAGCCGGTAGCGCAGGATGACGTGCAGCGGATAGGAGATCTCGTCGGCGTTGACGCGGATATAGTCGTCGTCGACGCGGCGGAAAAAATTGAGCACGTTGCGCCGCTCCCAGCATGCCGCGTCGCCGCCGAGATATTCGTGCAGCAGCGGCGCAAGGAAGCCCAGAAACTCCTTCGAACGTCCCGCCATCATCTCCAGCATCAGGGACTGGCTTTCATGCGCCGATGCGCCGCGCGGGAAACCCACCGGCGAGAAGGCGAGGGCGCGCGGCAGGTTGAGCTCGTACATCGCGTGCCCCGCCTCATGCAGCGTCGCGGTCACCGAATAGCGGAATTTGTCGAGATCGTAGCGTGTGGTGAAGCGCACGTCGCCCGGCGAATGCGGCATCGAGAACGGATGCGGCGCGACGTCGATGCGGCTGGTCTCAGGCGAATGCCCGACCACCAGCGACAGCTTCTCCGACAGCGCCTTCTGCCGCTGCGGCGAAAAATTGCCGCCGAAGGGCAGCACGTCCGGCCACAGCGCCTGGCGTTCGCGCGCCTCGACCAGAATGCCCGGCAGCTCGGCGGCGAGATCGTCGAAGATCGGATCGATGGTGGCTGCGGTGAGGCCGGGGTCCTGTTCGTCCATCATCGCGTCATAGGGGCTAAGCCCCAGCGCGGCGCTCTTGGCGGCGGCAACCTCGCGGTGGATCGCCATCAGCTTCTTGAAGCCCGGCGCGAACAGCGCGTAGTCGCTGTTGGCTTTCGCCTCGAGCCAGGCGCCCTGCAGCGCCTGCGAAATCCGCACGCGCTCGATCAGCAATTCCTTGGGCACCGCGGCGCGGTGGGCGTAGAGCCGGCGCATCTCGGCGAGATTGGCGCGGTCGGCCGGCTCGAGCACGTCGGCATAGCCTTGCGCTTCGTCGAGCAGGGCGCCGATCTCGGCCGTGCCGGTGAGGTCGGAGGTGATCTCGGCGATGGCGCCGCGCTGCTCGCCGCGCGCCCAGGCGCCGCCCTTGGGCATGTTGGTCTGCGCGTCCCAGTC
>CAYXMO010000696.1:0-1630 GCA_964465935.1 uncultured Rhizobium sp. | reverse complement strand
CGGTGCCACTTCTTCACCGGGATCGCCGGATAGCCGCCCACCGTCTCGCCCGGCGCCACGTCGCGCGTCACGCCGGCCTTGGCCGCAAGCCGCGCCCCGGCGCCGACGGTCAGATGATCGCTCACCCCCACCTGTCCGCCCATCATCACGAACGGCCCGATCACGGTCGAGCCGGCGATGCCGACTTGCCCCGCGATCAGACAGTGATGCCCGATCTTCACGTTGTGCGCGATGTGCACCAGATTGTCGAACATCGTGCCGTTGCCGATCACCGTGTCGCCGATGGCGCCGCGGTCGATGGCGCAATTGGCGCCGAACTCGACATCGTCCTCGATGATGACGCGCCCCAGCTGCGGCACGCGCAGCAGGCCCTTGCCGCTGGGCACGAAGGAGAATCCGGCGCTGCCGATGGTGACGTTGGGCGCGAAGGTCACGCGCGCCCCGATGAGGGCGAAATGGATCACGCAATTGGCGCCGATCACGCAGTCGTCGCCGATCGTGCAGCCATGGCCGATCACGACATTGGGTCCGATCAGGCAGCGATTGCCGATCCGGGCGTTGGCGCCGATGGTCGCGCCCGAGCTGACCTGCGTGCCGGCGCCGACGGTGGCGGTCGGATGCACCGGGGTCAGCGGCTGCACGCCTTCGGTCAGCTTGTCGGGCGGATAGAACAGGTGCCCGGCCTGGGCGAAGGCGAGGCGCGGATTGGGCGCATAGAGCAGCCAGGTGCCGTTGTGCTCGTGGACGCCGAGCTTTCTATCGGTGATGACGACGCTGGCGCCGGTATGGGCGAAGTCTTTCGCGAATTTCACGTCGCTGAACACCGAGATGTCGCCGGCCGCCGCGCTTTCCAGCGCCGCGACGTCGCGCACCGGGAAATCGGCGGAGGCGCGGTTGTCGATCTCGCCGCCGACCATGTGCGCGATCTCGCCGAGCTTGAACGGCCCGGCGCGCTGGAAAAATCGGTCGTCGGTCATGGCAGGTCCCTTCCGCGGCGCGCCATTCTAGCAGAAACCGCGGCGGCGAAAGCCCCCGGGGCCCCGGCCCGGTTAACGGACAGGAGCCACCGCAAGACTACGGGGGATGACAAGGCCGCGATAAAAATCTAGATCGTCAGGCCCAAAGACCGGCGGCTGACATTGGCGATCGATCTCGTTGCACTTTTGCCCATCGGGCTCCTGCTTCTGTGTGTCATCCATGCGGCGCGCAGCGGCAACGTCTTTCCCTGGGTCTACATCATCATCTTCCTGCCGGGGCTGGGCGCCATCGCTTATGTCCTGGGCGTGATCCTTCCCGAGTTCCTGCGCAGCCGCACCGCCGCCAACCTGCACAGCGGCGTGCGCAACCTCGTCGATCCCAACAAGTCCTTCCGCCAGGCGCATCGCGACGCCGGCATGGTCGGCTCGGTCGACGCCAAGCGCGCCCTGGCCGACGAGTACATCACCCGCGGCCGCTATGCCGAGGCGGTCGAGATCTACACCTCCGCCGCCCAGGGCCAGTTCAAGGACGATCCGGCGCTGCTCCTCGGCCTCGCCCGGGCGCAGTTCCTCGCCGGCAACCCCGCGGGCACGCAAGCGGCGCTCGACGCGCTGCAGGCCGCCGATCCCAGCTTCGTCTCCGCCGACGCGCA
>CAYXMO010000695.1:0-1633 GCA_964465935.1 uncultured Rhizobium sp. | reverse complement strand
AGACGTGGATGCAGTGGGGTTCGACCGGCTACGATCCGTTCGGCGAGAACGCGACCCAGGCCGGCTGCTTCAACTGCCACAACATGCCGACCTCCAGCTTCGAGGACGATCTCAGCCATTACCCCGGCAAGCTGCCGCAAGGCACGCTGAGGGCGCGGTTGGAGCAATTGCTGCCGGCGGATTCGACCAAAGTGGTGAGCGAGCAGCCGATGCCGGTAACGGCGCCGCATCCGGTGAAGCCGGTCAAGCCGGTCAAGCCGATGAAGCCGTACAAGCACCACTGACGATCAAACCGGCGCGCGTCATCCGACGCGCGCCGGCCTTTCGGTCAATTCACAACTCGTCATGGCCCGCAAAAGCGGGCCATCCAGGTGACGCAGCCCTACCTTCTCAGAACAGTGTTTGACCCAACTGGATGGCCCGCTTTTGCGGGCCATGACAATGCATGCGCGGTTGGTGAAAGCAGCCCTACGCCGCTTCCGCGACCGCGCGCTTGGCCATCACGGTGACGAGGTTGGCGCGGTACTCCGCCGAGCCGTGGATGTCGGAATTCATCCCGCTGGCGTCGACCGCGATATTGGCGACCGCGTCGGCGCTCCAATTCTTCGCTAGCGCCGCTTCCATCGCCGGCACGCGGAAGACGCAGGGCGCCGCCCCCGTCGCGGCGACGCGGATGCCGTCCTTGAACTTGGCGACGAACACCCCGGCCATCGCATAGCGCGAGGCGGGGTTGGGGAATTTCTTGTAGGCGGCCTTCTGCGGAATCGGGAAGCTGACCTCGGTGACGATCTCGCCGTCTTCCAGCGCGGTCGAGAACATGCCGGTGAAGAAATCGTCGGCCGCGATGCTGCGCCGGTTGGTTTTGATCGTGGCGCCGAGCGCCAGCACCGCCGCGGGATAGTCCGCCGCCGGATCGTTGTTGGCGACCGAGCCGCCGAGCGTGCCCTTGTGGCGCACCGCTGGATCGCCGATCAGGCCGGCGAGATTGGCGAGGGCGGGGATCGCCTTGGCGACTTCCGCCGACGTCGCGACGTCGTAATGCGTCGTCGCCGCGCCGATCGCGGCCGCGCCGTTCGCGACGCGGATATAGTTCAGCTCCTTGATGCCGGAGATGTCGATCAGGTCCGAGGGATTGGCGAGGCGCATCTTCATCGCCGCGATCAAGGTCTGGCCGCCGGCCAGCAATTTGCCCTCCGGCGCGTTCTTCAGCAGCTCCACCGCGTCGGCCAGCGATGTGGCGCGCTTGTAGTTGAAGGGGTAGGTGATCATGCCGCCTTCTCCCCCGCCGTCATGCGCTTGGAGGCGTCCTCGATCGCCGAGACGATGTTGTGGTAGCCGGTGCAGCGGCAGATGTTGCCTTCGAGTTCGTGGCGGATCGTCTCGCGGTCCATCGCGCCCTTGCGGCGGATCATGTCGACCGCAGTCATGATCATGCCCGGGGTGCAGAAGCCGCATTGCAGGCCGTGATTGTCGCGAAACGCCTCCTGCACCGGATGCAGCTTGCCGTCCTTGGCGAGGCCTTCGATGGTGAGCACGCTGGCGCCCTCGGCCTGGACCGCGAACATGGTGCAGGATTTGACCGCCTTGCCGTCGACATGCACGACGCAGGCGCCGCACTGGCTGGTGTCGCAGC
>CAYXMO010000694.1:0-1636 GCA_964465935.1 uncultured Rhizobium sp. | reverse complement strand
GCGTTGAAGCCGTGCTGGGCGTCGGCGAAGACGTCGATGCGCGACTTGGTGTTGCCGGCGGCTTTCAGCGCCGCGCTCATCGCGTCGATGTCGGCCTGATGGATGTTCTGGTCGAGGCCGGCATAGAGGCCGAGCACCGGCGCCTTGATCTCGCCGGCGAGCTCGATCGCGGTGTGCGGCCGCAATTCGTTGGGCGTGCCGGCGAGCGGGCCGTACCAGGCGGCGCCGGCCTTGAGGTCGTGATTGTGCGCGGCATAGAGCCAGACGATGCGGCCGCCCCAGCAGAAGCCGGTGATCGCGAGCTTGGCGGCGTCGGCATGCTCGCTCTTGGCGAAGGCGGCGGTCCAATCGAGATCGGCCATCACCTGGATATCCGGGACCTTGGCGACGACCTCTTTCATCATGTCCATGACGTGCGCCATGTCGTATTTGCCGGGATCGCCCTGGCGGGCATAGAGCGACGGCGCGATGGCGTAGTAGCCGGTGTGGGCAAGGCGCCGGCACAGATCCTTGATGTGCTCATGCACGCCGAAGATCTCCTGCACCACGATCACGACCGGCGTGTTCTTCTTGCCCTTGGGCCGGGCGCGGTAGGCGGGGATATGGCCGTCATAGGTCGGCACCTGCACTTCGCCGGCGTCGAGGCCGTTCGCGTCGGTGACGATCGCGTCGGCGCTGACCGGACCGGCGGCGAGGGTAAAGCCCGCGACCAGCGTGGTGACGAAGGCGCGGCGCGGCATGTCGAAGGCGAGCGGCTTGTTCATGTGATCCTCCCCGTTTGCGGTCCCAGTTTAACGCAAGAGATGCGGATATTTCGCCGCCAGCCGTTCGGCCTTGTCGCCGCGCCCGGTTTGGCTGAGGCGTACGATGTAAGCGGGAAGCGCGCCGCGGATATGAAACGGGCCGCCTTCGGCGATGACATTGTCGAACGGATCGCGGCCGCGGGCGGCGTCTTTCATCATGCCGGTGTGCCAAGCGTCGAGCAAAGCGAGGCCGCGCGCGACGATGTCGGGGCGGGCAGCGGCGAGGTCGTGCTGCTCGTGCGGATCGGATTTGAGGTCGAACAACATCACGTCTTCGAACAGGTGATAGCCGTCATGCCAGGTCTTGATCAGCATCCAGTCTTCGAAGCGCACGCCGCGCTGGCAGGTCCAGGCGCCCTGGGAGACGATCAGATGATCGCGGCCTTCGTCGCGTCCGGCCCTTAGACTCTCGGCAAAGGAGACGCCGTCCCAGCTTTTCGGCACGCGCTGGCCGAGCAGATCGAGCAGCGTCGCCGTGACGTCGATCTGGTAGTGGAACGCACACAATTCGCGCGGCGTGCCGAGGCCGGGCCATTTCAAGATCAGCGGAATGTGGGTAACGCACTGGTCGGCGGTCTGGTGATCGCCGTAGATGTTGAGCTCGCCCAGCGTCTCGCCGTGATCCGACGAGATCATGATCGCCGTGTCGCCGCCGATACCAAGATCGTGCAGCAGCGCGACGAGCTTGCCGACATGTTCGTCGGCGACGCGGACGCCGGTGTCGTAGCCGTCGAACATGGCGCGCGCCGCCGCCATGTCCGGGATCTGCTGCGGCTGACGCGGGAAGATTTTCTTGTGCTCCTCCTTGGGCGCGAAGCCGGAGCATTCCTGGG
>CAYXMO010000693.1:0-1643 GCA_964465935.1 uncultured Rhizobium sp. | reverse complement strand
TTGAGCGCGACGAGGACGCCGATCTTGCCGAGCTCGGGCGACGAGGCGTTGTGGACATAGGCGGAGACCACGCCCTGGTCGACCGCGAGCATGATGGTGCGGCGCACGCTCATGTTCTCGCCGATCTTGGCGACGAGATGGGTCAGCGTCTGCTGCACGTCGTGGGCGCCCATGTTCTTCTTGAGCAGCTTTTCCAGATCGCCTTCTTCCTCGAGCGCGAGGCGGGCGGCGGTCTTGACGAAATCCTTGAACTCGTCGTTGCGGGCGACGAAGTCGGTCTCGGAGTTCACCTCCACCAGGGCGCCGACATGACCGCCGGTGGCGACGCCGATCAGGCCTTCGGCGGCGGCGCGGCCGGCCTTCTTGGCGGCCTTGGTGATGCCCTTCTTGCGCAGCCAATCCTGCGCCTGCTCCATGTCGCCGCCGGTCTCGTTCAGCGCGGTCTTGCAGTCCATCATGCCGGCGCCGGTCTTGTCGCGCAGGTCTTTCACCATGCTTGCGGTGATAGTGGCCATGGAAAACTCCGTATCGGTAAGGTTCAACGCGGCGGCGGTTCAGCGCTGCCTTGCGATGAACCGCCCTGGTCTTGAGGTCAGGCCGTGGCTTCGGCGCCAGCGGCTTCCGGCGCCGGCGTCAGGTCCGGGATCACCTCGGCGGCGCCGGTGTCGACGCCGGCATCCGACTGGCCTTGGCTCAGACCGTCGATGATCGCGCGGGCGGCGAGATCGCAGTATAGCGCGAGCGCGCGGGCGGCGTCGTCATTGCCCGGGATCGGATAGGTGATGCCGTCGGGATTGCTGTTGGAGTCCAGGATCGCCATGACCGGGATGCCGAGCTTGCGCGCTTCGGAGATCGCGATCGCTTCTTTGTTGGTGTCGATCACGAACAGCATGTTGGGAAGGCCGCCCATCTCCTTGATGCCGCCCAAGGAGCGGTCGAGCTTGTCGCGCTCGCGCAGCATGCCGAGCAGCTCTTTCTTCTTCAGGCCCGAGGACTGCGCCGAGGACAGCGTCTCCTCGATGTGGCGCATGCGCTTGATCGAGTTGGACACGGTCTGCCAGTTGGTCAGCGTGCCGCCGAGCCAGCGCTGGTTCATGTAGTACTGGGCGCAACGCTTGGCGGCGTTGGCGATCGGCTCCTGCGCCTGGCGCTTGGTGCCGACGAACAAGATGCGGCCACCGCCGGCGGCGGTGTCGCGCAGCGCGACCAGCGCGGTGTGCAGCAAGGGCACGGTCTGCGTCAGGTCGAGGATGTGGATGTCGTTGCGCGAGCCGTAGATGAAGGGCGCCATCTTCGGGTTCCAGCGCTGCTGGCGGTGGCCGAAATGGGCGCCCGACTCCAGAAGCTGGCGCATGGAAAATTCTGGCAAAGCCATTGATTTCAGTCTCCTTTACCGGTTGGCCAGACGCGCGGGATAATCCCCAAAAGGGACCACCGGATGGGGACGGGAGAACACCTCCCGAAACCCTCCCGCGCGTGCGAGATGGCGCGGCTTATAGGGGGCGGGCCTTGGCAATGCAAGGCCCCAATGGGAACAAGGGCTTAGTCCCGCGCCCAGGCCCAGAAGCGGGTCGCCCAGGCGCCGTTCGCTTTGCTCAAGGTGAAGGCGAAGGTGCCGTGCTCCTTGATCGGCTTGCCCTTGA
>CAYXMO010000692.1:0-1645 GCA_964465935.1 uncultured Rhizobium sp. | reverse complement strand
GGGACCTCGAACAGATGAAGGTGCGGCGCGGCTCCGATGTCTGCCAGCTGCACGAAAGCACCTCGATGTCGGGGGCGATGTCGTGGATGGAGAAGAACTTCCCCACCCGCACCTGCTCCTGCCAGGAATGACCGCCGCCGCGATCAGCGCAGCTTGGACCTGACGATATCGGCAAGCGCGCGCAATTCGCCGTCCTCGCCGACGCAGCTTGCGATCTCGGTTTCCCGCAAGCCTCTTTCGAAATCCTTGGGCACGGTGACCACGAGCCGGTAGGTCGTCGGGCCGCCGCGCTCATCCGGCTCGTCGAGGAGCTTGCAGCCGCGAATGCGCGCCAGCGGCACGATGGCCATCGTGTCCGTGTCAGCGACGACGATCGCGGCGCCGTCGCCGCTCACGCCCAGCGCCCGCCCGGCCGCCGGCAGATCGCGCCGCTTGCGCAGGAATTCGCGCATGTACTGCGCCCCTTCCCACGCCGCCGGCGTCAAGGCGACGGACTCGGAGACGCCGCGCAGGCTTTGGAACGAGCGCACCCATGTCCGCTCCTGCGCCGTCAGCGGCATGAGATACCGCATCAGGATGGACACATGGCAACTGAACGCGAGAAAAGGAAATCTGTCGTGCGACGGGTTGCTCAGCCGCGCGTGCTGCAATTCGCGCGGCCAGACGATCGCTTCGATGCGGGCATAGCCGTCTTCCCAACGCCGCGCCATGGTGTTCGAGACCGAGCTGTCGGTTCCCGGCCCCAGCGCCGCTTCGAGCTGCTGGACCGTGAACGCCAGGTTCGCCGCCGTGTCGTCGCTCCGGTGAACCTGGCAGCTGAAATAGATCAGCGGCACCGCGGCGCACAGATTGGCATCGAAATTCGCCGATAGCGGCACTTTCAGCCCGTCGAGCAGCGCCGCCTGGATCGGGATCACGTCCCATCCGTAGAACCGGTCTTTTTGCGTGCCGAACCGCTTGATCAGGTCGCCGGCGCTGTCGCGCCACGGTAATCCTCGGGCGTCGAGAAATCGCAGGATGGCCGAAGACGCCGCGTCCAATTCGCGAGGGCTCACCGGCATCGCCGCTCAGGCCGCCGCCTTGGCGATCACCTTGCGCAGGAAGCCTTCGCAGGCCGTCAGTTCGGGCAGCGCCACGAACTCGTCGGCCTTGTGCGCCTGGTCGATCGAGCCGGGGCCGCAGATCACCGCCGGGATGCCGGCGCGCTGGAAGTGGCCGGCCTCGGTGCCGTAAGCCACGGCGTCGACGCTGTTGGCGCCGCTGATCTCGCGCGCCAGCGCCACCGCCGGCGAGTTCTCGTCCATCGTCAGCCCGGGATAGGCGGCATGCAGCACGGTGTCGATCCGCGCCTCGGCGGCCTGCGCGCGGTATTTGGGCAGGATTTCGGCATCGGCACGGGCGCGCACGGCGTCGACGACCCGCGCCGGATCGCGGTCGGGCAGGGCGCGGTATTCCCACGTCACCGTCGCGTCGCGCGCCAGGATGTTCACCGCCGAGCCGCCGGCGATCATGTTCGCCTGTACCGTGGTGAAGGGCGGATCGAAGCGCGCATCGCTGTCGCCCACCAGCCCATCGCCGACCCGCTCCAAGAGGTGCACGAACTCGCCCGCCATCATCACCGCATTGGCGCCCAGATGCGGCTTGC
>CAYXMO010000691.1:0-1647 GCA_964465935.1 uncultured Rhizobium sp. | reverse complement strand
ACGCCGCCGTCGACGATCAGGGTCGAGCCCACGACATAGTCGCCGGCGCGCGACGCCAGGAAGATCGCGGCGCCCGCCATGTCCTCGGTGGTGCCGATGCGGCGCGACGGGATCGCCTTGGACACCACGTCGCCATGGTCGCGCGCATCGCGGTTCATGTCCGAGGCGAAGGCGCCCGGCGCGATCGCGGTGACGCCGATATTGTCGCGGATCAGCCGCATCGCCATGCGCTTGGTCAGGTGGATCAGTCCCGACTTCGACGCCGCATAGGAATAGGTCTCCTGCATGTTGACCGAGATGCCGTCGACCGAGGCGATGTTGATCACCTTGGCCAGCCGCTCCTTGGCTCCGGCAGCGCGCAGCGCGCCGTGCAGCGCCTGCGTCAAAAAGAACGGCGTCTTGACGTTGAGGTCCATGACCTTGTCCCAGCCGCTTTCGGGGAAGGCGTCGAAGTCGGCACCCCAGGCGGCGCCGGCATTGTTGACCAGGATGTCGAGGGTCTTCTCGTGCTTGAGATAGGCTTCGGCCATCTTCTTGGCCCCCGCCGCACCCGAGGCGTCGAGCGCGATCGCGGTGCAAGGCCCGATCGCCGACAATTCCTTGGCGGTCTCCTCCAGCGCGCCGCCCTTGCGCGCCGAGATGTAGACGCGGGCGCCCTGGTGCAGGAAGCCTTCGGCGATCATCTTGCCGATGCCTCTGGAGCCGCCCGTGATCAGCGCCGTCTTGCCGGCGAGCGAAAACAGGTCCTTCATCTTTTCCTCCAAATAGTGCCGGCGGGATGTTTTATGGTCCGGCTGTTGCTGTCAAACCGCCGCGTCGCTAAGACTGCCCGACGCAAGACTGGGGCTTGTCATGGCCGATCCCGAACTGCTGCGCCTGCGCGACAGCATCGACAATATCGACGCGGCGCTGATCCATCTGCTGGCCGAGCGCTTCAAATGCACCCAGGCGGTGGGCGTCTACAAGGCGGCGCACGGTCTGCCGCCGGCCGATCCGGGCCGCGAGGCGCAGCAGATCGCGCGCCTGCGCCAGCTCGCCGACGCCGCCAAGCTCGATCCCGATTTCGCCGAGAAATTCCTCAACTTCATCGTCAAGGAAGTGATCCGCCACCACGAAGCGATCCGCCAGCAGAAGAGTTAGAGCGACAGATTCTATCGTCCAATCCGCCGCGCATCGCCGCCCTTGAAGCACGGGCCGCGCCCGCTATCATGCCCCGACAAAATATCGACAAGCCGGCCAAAAGGCCGGCGGGAGACGCCCATGGACCTCACATTTTCGCCCGAAGAAGAAGCCTTCCGCCGCGACGTGCGCGCCTTCATCGCCGAGGCCAAGCCCAAGCTGCCGCAAGGCATGGGCGCGGCCGAGACCGCCGACCGCACCAAGGACGACTATCTGGCGTGGCACAAGCTTCTCTACAAAAAGGGCTGGGTCGCGCCCTTGTGGCCCAAGGAGTATGGCGGCACGGGCTGGAACGTCACCCAGCGCTACATCTTCAACGAGGAATGCGCCAACGCCGAGACCCCGACCACTCTGCCCTTCGGCCTCAACATGGTCGCGCCGGTGATCTTCACCTACGGCAACGACGAGCAGAAAAAGAAATTCCTGCCGCGCATCCTCTCGGGCGAGGATTGGTGGTGCCAGGGCTAT
>CAYXMO010000690.1:0-1652 GCA_964465935.1 uncultured Rhizobium sp. | reverse complement strand
GGCGTCAGCGACGTCTTCGATCACGACTACGAGGCGGCGATCCTGTTTCTCACCATCTCGGTGCGCAACGGCGAGAAGGCGATGAACGATCCCAAGCTGCGCGAGCTCTATGGCAGCTTCAAGGAGACGATTCCCGCCGAGCACGCATTGTTCGTCAGCCGCATGGCGCTAGCGCGTGCCACCGGCCTGCCGCGCGAAACGGTACGGCGCAAAGTCGCCAAGCTGATCGCGCGCGGCTGGGTCGAGGAGCATCCCGAAGGCTTGCGCGCCCGCACCGATCTCAACCGCGATCCGCGCTACATCGCGACGCTGGAGCCGCAGGCGCAGAACCTGCGCCGGCTGTTCGCGATGCTGCTGTCGACCGGAGCGCTGAACCTCGGCTGACGCTACTTGATCGCCTTCAGGGCCGCGGCGGCGTCGGCGGCATCCTTCTGCGCCTTGGCCAGGTCGGCGGCGGCGAGGCCGCTGCGCAGCGTGGCCGCGGCGGCTTCGAGCTTGGCCTTCTTGCCGGCGTCGGCGCTGTCGGGGATCGCGCCGCTGCCGGCGTTGACGCAAGGATTGATGTTGCTGGGATCGAAGCCGGCGCCGGTGGGGCCTACCAGGCAATTGAGCGCGTGATGCAGATGCATCTGGGTGCCGGCAAGATTGCCCGCCTTGCCCGCAAGCTCGGCATGGGTTGCGGCGGTGGCGATTTCGCCGGCCGCGTCGGCGGCGAGCACCGGGACCGGCGCCAGCAGCAAGGCCGCAACGGCGGCGCCCTTCAACAGATCGCTCGTTCGCATCGTCATCTCCCTGTCTTGCGCGGCGCGAGCCTAGACCAAAGCCGGCGGCGCGAGAACCGCCGGCGGCTGGGTTCCCTCCAGCCGGCACTTGAAGCCGGCGCCGCTTATCCCCACTTTACGTGCTGGTTTCACCTGCCGAGGGAAAGATGAGCGATACCGCACCGTTGCCCGCCGCCACCGACACCCGCACCTTGGCGCTCATCGTCTATGGGCTGTACATCGGCGCCGTGGTGACCTGCGGCGTCGCCGGGATCGCCGGCGTCGTCCTCGCCTATATCAAGCGCGACGAAGCGCAAGGCACGATCTGGCACAGCCATTTCGAGAACGCGATCCACGCCTTCTGGGTCTGGTTCGGGCTGATGGTGCTGGGCGTGCTGACGAGCTGGTTCCTGATCGGCTTCGTGGTGATGGCGGTGGCGTTCGTCTATTTCCTCTATCGCACCGTCAAAGGCCTGGTCGCCGCCGTCGAGTCGCGGCCTTATGTCTGACGTTACCGGCAGCGAGAGCGGCCTGCGCGCCACGGCGCTGATCGCCTATGGCCTGTTCGTGCTGGCGCTGTTCAACGGCGCCACCGCCATCGCCGGCGTGATCCTGGCGTATCTCAAGCGCGACGAAGCGCGCGGCACGATCTGGGAAGGCCATTTCCGCAACCTGATCCGCGTGTTCTGGATCAGCGTCGTGGTCGCGGTGATCGCGATCGCCGTCGTGGCGCAGGCCTTCGGCGGCCTGTTCTTCTCGATGGCGGCGACCGACGGCAATCCGCCGCCGGCGCTGGTCGGCATGCTGTTCCTGCTGGTGCCGGCGCTGCTCGCCGGCGGCACGATCTTCGCGGTCTGGTATCTCTACCGCACCTTGCGCGGCCTGATCCGC
>CAYXMO010000689.1:0-1653 GCA_964465935.1 uncultured Rhizobium sp. | reverse complement strand
CCGAGCGCATGATGGCGCAGCGCCGGCGCGTGCACCTTGTAGCCCGCCGCTTCGAACGGTTTGCGGAAGTCGTCGAACGACCACGGCCCGCAGAAGGCGCCATGGATCATCACTAGAGGGGGACGCTTGGCCTTGCTCACGCAACCGGGCCGGCGACGTCGCGGAAGGCGGCGATGACCTTCGCGTAGGTGTCGCGCTTGAACGGAACGATCAGGCGCGGCAGCGCCTCCAACGCCAGCCATTTCCAGGCCGCGAATTCCGGTTCCTGGGTGGCGATGTTGATGTCCTTGTCCTCGCCGGTGAAGCGCATCGCGATCCATTTCTGGCGCTGGCCGCGATAGCGCCCATGCAGCGCGACGCCGAGCAGATGCGGCGGCAGGTCGTAAGTCAGCCACTCGTCCATTTGCGCCAAAATCGTCGCCTTGTCGGTGCCGGCTTCTTCTTTGAGTTCGCGTAAGCCCGCCTCGGCCGGCGTTTCGCCGTCGTCGATGCCGCCTTGCGGCATCTGCCAGCCTTCGACGGTCTGGTCGATGCGGCGGCCGACAAAGACCAGGCCCTCGTGATTGACGAGCATGATGCCGACGCAAGGCCGGTAGGGCAGATCGTCGTGTTTCAAGATTCCGCTGGCGCGGGACATGGCGATTCCGCCGGTTACTTTTTCGGGAGAACTATGGCCGATGCCGGCACCAGAACAAAGCCCCGGCCCGTGAGCCCCTGAGCCCATTGTCCGACGCGCTCGATGGTCACCGGATAGATGAAGCCGGAGCCCGCAGCGCTGCCATGCTCGCGCGCCGCGCTTTCGAGCTCGGAGAGTTCGCGGTCGATCTCCATCGCGGTCTGGATGGTGTCGATGGTGGCGTTGGCCTGCGCGAAGCTGACGCCGGCGCGGGCCGCGACGTCGGGCGCCGCCGAATGGCTGGCCGCACCGTTGTCGTAGAACAGAAGGCCGCGGCGCGCGAGATAGGTCAGAACCGGCTCCAGTGAGTCCGGGTCCGACATCAGCCGGCCGCCGAGCAGATTGGTCACGCCGGTGTAACCGGTGAAGCGGGTCATGGACCAAACGAGCTTCTCGGTGTTCGCATCCTCGCCGACGCCGGAGCGTAGCGTATGCGGGCCCGGATCGCTGTCGGGAAAGTCGAACGGCTCCATCGGAACTTCGAGCAGCACTTCGTGGCCTTCGCGCCGCGCTTCGGCGACCCAGCGCTGCACGTCCTGGGCATAAGGGGCAAAGGCGAGCGTGACCTGCGGCGGCAGCTTGGCGAGCGCGTCGGCGGTCGCCTTGGCGCTGATCCCTAAGCCGCTGATGACGATGGCGATGCGCGGATGGCCGTTCTCCAAAGCCAGCCCGGCATAGGCGCGCTGCGGCGGCGTGCCGTCGGCGGCGATGCGCGGCAGGGGGCCGCCTTCGGTGGTCTCGATCAGGGCCGGGTCGGCGACCAGGGCGCGGCCGGCATAGACCGGCTGGGTGATCTGCGACGGCACGATGGCGGGCGGCGGCACCGGCTCGCCGGGCTTGGCGCCGGGGGTGATGGGCGAGGTGCCCGGCGCGCTGCCGGGCGGTGCGACGGGTGCGGTCGCGACGCTGGCCGGCATCTCGTTCAAGGTGAAGCGCCGCACCGGCTCGCCGGCGCGCGGATCGCCGAACAGCACGAC
>CAYXMO010000688.1:0-1655 GCA_964465935.1 uncultured Rhizobium sp. | reverse complement strand
CGTTGAGCGCGATCTTGCCGTCCTTGAGCACGACGAGGTCGAAGCCGCGCATGCGTCCGCCGGCACCGCCTTCGCCGATGGCGCAGTACCAGCGGCCGCAGAAGCCGTTGTGGGTCGGCCAGATCTCCTCCGGCGTGTAGGTCATCGGCGGCGTCGCGGCGAACAGGCCGGTGAGATAGGCGCGCAGCGCGGCATGGCCGGTGATGCCGGCGGCGGTCTGCGGGTCTTTGTAGATCGCATCTTCGGCGTAGAACGTCAGCAGGCGCGGCACGTCCTTGTCGGTCCAGGCCTTGAGCCAATCGGCGTTGAACTTGGCGAGGTCCATGATTGCCTCCTAGGCGCCCAGCACGCGGATGCGGTGCGTTTCGGTGAAGAGTTCGGGCGGCGGCACTTCCGGGCCGGCCATCACCGCGACGGCGTGCAGGCCGAGCGACGGGTCGGCGGCGCTGCGTTCGTGATAGGAACGGCGGCGTTCGCGCGCGGCGTCGCCGAACTCCATGTCGAGCGCGGCCTGCAGCGACGCGGCGAAGCGCAGGCGGCGCATGCGTTCGCGGCGCTCCTCGGCATAAGGCGCGAAGGACTTCGCCGACCAGTCTTCGCTGCTTTTCAAGATGTCGCTGACGATGCGCACGTCGCGATAGGTAATCGAGAGGCCGAGCCCGATGATCGGATCGTTCCAGCCGGCGGCGTCGCCGATCAGGACGACATGGTCGGCGAAGGGTTCGTCGGTCCAGGAGTCGTTGTTGAAATAGCTGAACAGCGGGCCGGCCGGTGTCGCCGCCGCGAGGGCTTCGTTGCCGGGCGCGGACTGCATGCGGAAACTGTCGAGGAACAGCCGCGCGCCGCCGTCACCGCTGAAACGCTTGCGTTGCTCGAGCGCGTAGCCGCCATAGACGCGCACGCGGCCCTTGCCTTGCGGGAAGGCAAGGAAACCGAAATCGCCTTCGGTGCCGATGGCCTGAAGGTCGTCGGCCCAGCCCTCGGCGCCATCGATCAGGAGGCCGCCGAACCAGTGATGCGGCTTGTCCTGGTGCAGCTTGATAGCGGCGGCTTCACGGGTCGGCGACATCCGGCCGTCGGCGCCGATGACGAGGCGGGCGGTGACTTCGTGGCTCTGGCCCTCGTGCTCGTAGGTCACGCTGGGCGGCGCGATCTTCGTCACGCGCACGCCGCGCAGCGCTTGCGCGCCCGACCGCCTGGCTTCGTCGAACAAGGTCTGGCAGTGATGCGGATGGCCGATGCAGAGCGGGCCGGGCACGTCGGGCGCGAAGATGCTCAGCGGCAGCGTGCGGGCTTCGGAGGCGGCGGCGTCGCGGCTCTCGTCATAGCTGATGTGGCGGGTCAGATGATGGCCGCCGGCCGCAACCAGCGGCTCGTACAAGCCCAGACGCCTGGTTTCCGTCACACCCCAAGGCGCGATCCACTCGCCGCGCACACGATCTTCGTAGCGCGTCGACCGCTCGAGCAGCAAAACGCTCTTCCCGGCCTTGGCCATGGTCGCGGCGAGCGCCGAGCCGCCGATGCCGCCGCCGATGATGATGAGATCATGCGATTTCATGGTCTTCCTCTCTGGTCCAAGGCTAGCACGGCGATGGCCAATTGCGGCACACTCGCCGCGTGAGCGACAGGCTTTCGATAATTGACGTAGCGCCACT
>CAYXMO010000687.1:0-1663 GCA_964465935.1 uncultured Rhizobium sp. | reverse complement strand
GCCTCTTGGGCGCCGCCTTCATCCAGAGCTGGCTCTACAACGCCTCGGGCGGCTCGAGCCTGTTGCCGATGTTGATGCACGGCCTCCTCAACACCGCCGGCTCCGGCTACGTCTTCGCCCTGGTGGCGCCGGCGGACCTGGCGCGCTTCTGGTGGATTTACAGCGCGGTGTGGCTGGGCGCGGGATTGCTCACCGCCGCCGCGACGCGGGGGCGGCTCGGCGCGGCGCGCTAGTCGAACAGGCTCGACACGCTCTCTTCGTTGTTGATGCGGCGCATCGCTTCGCCGATCAGCGGCGCGATCGAGATGCGCCTTAGGTTGTGACATTTGCGCTGGTCGTCGGTCGCCGCGATCGAGTCGGTCACCACCATCGACTTCAGCTTGCTGCCCGCGATCCGCGCCACCGCGCCGCCCGACAGCACGCCATGCGTGGCATAGGCGCAGACGTCCTTGGCGCCCTTGGCCAGCAGCGCTTCCGCCGCGTTGCAGATCGTGCCGCCGGAATCGACGATGTCGTCGATCAGGATGCAGGAGCGCCCCTTCACGTCGCCGATGATGTTCATCACTTCGCTCTCGCCGGCGCGCTCGCGGCGCTTGTCGACGATGGCGAGATCGGCGCCCAGCCGCTTGGCCAGGGCGCGGGCGCGCACCACGCCGCCGACGTCGGGCGACACCACCGTCAGGTGGTCGCCGGTGCCCAGATAGTCCTGCACGTCGCGCACCATCGCCGGCATCGCGAACAGGTTGTCGGTCGGGATGTCGAAGAAGCCCTGGATCTGCCCGGCATGCAGATCGACCGTCAGGACGCGGTTGGCGCCGGCCTCGGTGATCAAATTGGCCACCAGCTTGGCCGAGATCGGGGTGCGCGGCCCGACCTTGCGGTCCTGCCGGGCATAGCCGAAATAGGGCAGCACCGCGGTGATGCGCCGCGCCGAGGCGCGCTTGAGCGCATCGATGATGATCAGCAGCTCCATCAGATTGTCGTTGGCGGGAAAGCTGGTCGATTGGATGACGAAAATGTCCTCGCCGCGGACGTTCTCCTGGACCTCGACGAACACTTCCATGTCGGCGAAGCGCCGCACCGTGGCCTTGACGAAGGCAAGCTTGAGGTGCCGGGCGATGCCGTCCGCGAGCTCGCGGTTGGAATTGCCCGTCAGCAGCTTCATCCCCCGTGATCCGTTGGCGTCGGTCATGAAGCTGTCCCACCGCTTGTGATGCTTTGATGACGGGCTTGTAGCAAGTGACATCGAAGATGTCATCCCGGACGCGAGCGAAGCGAGCCGATCCGGGATCCATTCCAAAACGCGCGCGAAAGCGTCAGGTCAGCGCAATCGCCGAAATTTGCCTTCCATAGTCCTTTTCGCCACGGTGGGTGGTGCGGCGGAAGCTGAAAAAATCGGCATCGCGCGCATAGGTGCAGGCCGACAGCCGCTCGATTCTATCCACACCCGCGTGCAGCAGCCGCGCCGCCACAAAGCCTTCGAGGTCGAAGCGGTGATGCTGCGCCCGTGCGCTGGGCACGAAGAATCGAGCATGGCCGGGATCGGCGTCGGCGAATCGCGCGATGAACTCCGGCCCGACTTCGTAGTTCGCCTGGCCGATGCACGGTCCGACCGCCGCCACGACATCTTGCCGCTGCGCCCCAAGTTGCACCATCGCCGCCA
>CAYXMO010000686.1:0-1673 GCA_964465935.1 uncultured Rhizobium sp. | reverse complement strand
TTGTCGTGCACGCGTTGCACCACTTGCTTCCACAGCACACCGGACACCATCACGTTGTTCTTCTCCGCCGACAGCACGCGGCCGCTGCGCAGCCGCGCCAGTTCGAAGGCGACGCGCGCGATGCGCTCGATCTCGTGCGTGGTGTAGACCTGCGTATCGACGGCGCGCTGCTGCCCGTCGGGCAGGGTCGTGATCGCCTTGGGTTCGCCGAAGTAAACGCCGCCGGTCAGCTCGCGCACGATCAGGATGTCGAGCCCCGCCACCAGCTCCGGTTTGAGGCTCGATGCATCCTTGAGCGCATCGAAGCAGATCGCCGGGCGCAGATTGGCGAACAGGCCCAGATCCTTGCGCAGCCGCAGCAGGCCGCGCTCCGGCTTCTCCTCGAACGGCAGGCCGTCCCATTTGGGTCCGCCCACCGCGCCGAACAGCACCGCGTCCGCCGCCTTCGCCTTGGCGATGGTTTCGTCCGGCTCCGACGTTCCCAATGTCTCATAGGCGATGCCGCCGATCGGCGCTTCCTGCGTCTCGAACGCCATGTTGCGGTTGGCGGTGAACCAGCCGAGCACCCGCCGCGTCTCGTCGATGACTTCCGGCCCGATCCCATCGCCGGGGGTAAGAAGGATTTTATAGGTCATATTTGTATTCCCATCGGATTGTCACTCCGAGCCGCGTGTGCTTCGAGGCTCGCTTCGCTCGCACCTCAGCATGACGAGAGCGGAGCTTTGAATTATCGTCACCCTGAGGTGCCCGCGAAGCGGGCCTCGAAGGGCGGCGGTCGATTACTTCCGCATCCGCGCCAGGCGCGCCTGGGTCTCGGGCCCAAGGCCTTCGCTGCGATGGACCTCGTGCGCCAGGCCCATCTTGAGCGGCAGGCCGTCGGTATCGTCGACCAGCTTCTTGATCGCGCGCGACGAGCGCCAGCTGTTCTCCAGCACGTCCTTGACGAAGGCCGCCACCGCGGCGTCCAACTCACCGTCGGCGACGCAGAAATTCGCCAGCCCCATCGTCTCTGCCTGGCGCCCGGAATAGAACCGGCCGCTGAACGACATCTCCAGCGCCTTGGCCCGGCCCACCCGGCGCGGCAGGCGCTGCGACAAGCCCCACACCGGCACCAGGTCCCATTTGCCATGGGTGTCGCCGAATTTGGCGTTCTCGCTGCAGATGACGATGTCGGCGGCGAGCGCGATCTCCAAACCGCCGGTCAGGCAATGGCCTTGCACCGCCGCGATCACCGGCTGCGGCAGGCCCGCCAGCTTCTCGACCGTATCGCTGCGGAAGCGCGAATTGTCGCCTTCGTTGAACACGCTGCCGAGGCCCGACAGATCGTTGCCGGCGCAGAAGCTGCGCCCGGCGCCCTTCAGCACGACGCAGCCGATCTCGCCGGTGTGCGCCCTGGCATAGTCCGTCGCGGCGGCGAATTCCTTGAAGCACTCGAAGCTCAGCGCGTTCAGCTTGTCGGCGCGGTTGATGGTCAGCGTCATCAAGCCGTCTTTGATCTCACGCAGAACGTCGCTCATCGCTTCCCCCAAATTTGCCGTGCCCGTTCAGGCCCAGGGCATCTCGCGTTTGCGCTTGGCCTCGAAGTCCGAGATGCGTTCTTCCTTGCGCAAGCTGAGCCCGATGTCGTCCCAGCCATTGAGCAGGCATTGCTTGCGGAACGGATCGACCTCGAA
>CAYXMO010000685.1:0-1675 GCA_964465935.1 uncultured Rhizobium sp. | reverse complement strand
CCGGTTTCTCCAAAACCAGCGCGCTCCACGGACCGTCGCGGCGGCGGTTGCGCAAGATCAGGCCGTGCGGCGTGTAGAAACTGACAACAAGATTCTCCTGCCAGGTCAAAAGTCCCGACAGCACCAGCATGCCGCCCTTGGCCAGAGCGCGGGCGATGGACGGCGCGAGCTGGGTCAGCGGGCCGGCCAATATGTTCGCCACGATCAGGTCGTAAGGCGCCGACGCCGCAATCGTGGGATGGGTGAGGCCGTCAGCGGTCAGCGCCCGGACCAGCGGCGCGACCTGGTTGGCGGCGGCGTTCTCTTTCGTCACCTCGATCGCGACGGGATCGATGTCCGAGGCGACGACGCGGCGGCGCCACAGCTTGGCGGCGCCGATCGCCAGCAGACCGGTGCCGCAGCCCAGATCAAGGACGTTGGCGAAGCGGCGGCGGTGCGCGAGATCGCTGAGCGCCGCCAAACATAAGGCGGTAGTCTCGTGATGGCCGGTGCCGAACGCCATGCCGGCCTCGATCCGCATCGGGATGACGCCGGCCGGCACCTCGCCCGCGTCGTGCGCGCCATAGACGAAGAAGCGCCCGGCGCGCACCGGCGGCAGGCCTTCCTGGGAAAGACGGATCCAGTCCTGATCGGGCAGCGGCGCGGCCGTCACGGCGTGGCCGCAGATCGCCGAGAGCAGCGCCGCGTCCGGCGGCTGGGTGTAGAGCGCTTCGACGGTGGCGTCGGGCTTGAACGGTTCTTCGTGGATCAGCACCGCCTGCGGCGTCGGCGGGCTGAGCTCGAATACGGCCGCCACGTCCGGCGCCAGCTCCTTCGCCAACGTGACATGGGCTTTCCAGAGGGGAGGATTGGTCATCCCAGCCGATATAGCGAAGGTAAAGCCGGCGCGACAGGGCGAGATTGGCGCGGGCCTGCGGGAGCAGCGTGGGTGCGAGCGACGGATCGAGGGCGACCAGTTTGCGCAGCGCGAGATTGGCGCGGATGGTCCGGATGAGCTGGCCGACGAGGCGGTACTGCGCCAGCACAGGAGCGCTGCGGGCGCCGTGACGCCAGGCGTGGGTGTTGCCGGGCGCGGCGCCTGGGCGGCGCTTGGGGCGGGGCGCATCTTCGGCAAGATAATTGTTCGGCGAAAAAGGCGAGGGGGTCCCCCCTCCCGGCCGTGACGGGCGCTTGCGCGGCGGGCGCGCGACAGCGGCCGCGATCACGGCGGAGTCTGTGGCGAGGGCGCAGGCATGCGTCATGGGAATGAGGTGGGCACTGGCAAGGGGCGTTCAAGGGCGCGAAAGGCGCCGGATGGGCGCGACGACATCTCTATCCAACACCCGCTTTCGCCAAGTCTGCGGGATCGCTTGCGTTTTGCGGCGCGGGTGGTGGATAGAGATGTCGAAAGCGTCGCGAAATTATTTTCCGACGAATTCTCGGGAGCGATCATGGGCGCGCGCATCGTGCTTCTCAACGGCGCCGGCAGCGCCGGCAAGTCGGCGCTGGCGCGCGCGATTCAGGCTGAGGCGCGGGCCGTGTTCCTGCATGCGCAGATGGACAGCTGGCTGGAGATGATGCCGGCGCGGACTTTGGGCACGCCGGACGGACTGACCTTCGAGACCATCGAGGAGGACGGCAAGCCGGCGGTGATCGTGCATTCGGGCGCGGAGCAGGAGCGGGCGCTGCGCGGCAT
>CAYXMO010000684.1:0-1676 GCA_964465935.1 uncultured Rhizobium sp. | reverse complement strand
CATGCTACGGCCAGGACCGCGAAATCTCATCACCGACGTAGGGGGGTTGCGTGTCGGTAATGCCGCAGACGCGCGCATCCGCACCGGCGTCACCGTCGTCCTCGCCGATGCGTTCTGCCCCGCCGTCGTCGATGTCCGCGGCGGCGCGCCCGGCACCCGCGACACCGAAGCGCTCGATCCCACCGCCATCGACGGCGGCGCCGACGCCATCGTGCTTTCCGGCGGCTCGGTCTACGGCCTCGACGCGCCGGCCGGCGTCACCGCCCTGCTGCGCGAACAGGGCCGCGGCGTGTCGTTCGGCGGCACGCGCGTGCCGATCGTGCCCGGCGCGATCCTGTTCGACCTGATGAACGGCGGCGACAAGGATTGGGGCGCCGAGACGCCCTATCGCCAGCTCGGCCGCCAGGCCGCCGAAAGCGCGAGCCTCGAATTTCCGCTTGGTAATGTTGGCGCCGGCCTGGGCGCCCGTGCCGGCGCCTACAAGGGCGGCCTCGGCAGCGCCTCGACGGTCACCGATGACGGCTTCACCGTGGGCGCCATCGTCGCGGTCAATGCGCTGGGCTCGCCGCTGATTCCCGGCACCGACGTGTTCTGGTCCTTCCCGTTCGAGATGGGTAAGGAGTTCGGCGGCCGCCGCCTCAAGGGCGAGGTCTCCGCCATTTCCGGCCTCCCCGAAGACATGAAAGGCGCCGCGCCGAAAGAGAACACCACCATCGCCGTCGTCGCGGTCGATGCCGACGTCACCAGCATCGAGCTCAAGCGCATCGCGATCATGGCGCAGGACGGCTTCGCCCGCGCCTTGCGTCCGATTCACACCCCGTTCGACGGCGACATCGTCTTCGCCTTGGCGACCGCCAAGCGTCCGCTCGGCGAGATGCGTCAGCGCCAGGTCATGCGCCTGGGCGCCATCGCTGCCGACACGCTGGCCCGTGCCATCGCCCGCGGCGTCTATGAAGCTGAGACGCTCGGCGCCGTGAAAAGCTACCGGGACAGCTTTGCGTGAGACTGCTCTATATCGACATCGACACGCTGCGCCCCGACCATCTGGGCTGCTATGGCTATCACCGCGACACGAGTCCGAACATCGACGCCGTCGCGCGCCACGGCATCCTGTTCCGCAACGTGCACGCCTCCGACACGCCCTGTCTGCCCAGCCGCACCGCGCTGCTTACAGGGCGCTTCGGTATCCACAACGGTGTGGTGAACCATGGCGGCGTCGACGCCGATCCGGTGATCGGCGGACCCGACCGCCAGTTCTGGTCGAAATTGCAGCTCGACTCGTTCCCCACCCGTCTGAAACGCGCCGGCCTCAAGACCGTCAGCATCAGCTCCTTCGCCCAGCGCCACTCGGCGTTCCATTGGTATGCCGGCTTCGACGAGGCGATCAATGTCGGCAAGTTCGGCCTCGAAACCGCCGACGAAGTCCACGCGCTGGCCGCCGACTGGCTGGCGCGCAATGGCGCCAAGGACAATTGGTTCCTCCACGTGCATATGTGGGACCCGCACACGCCCTATCGTGCCGCGCCGTCCTATGGCGAACCCTTCGCGGATGCGCCGCTGCCCGCCTGGTTCAGCGAGAAGCTGCGCGCCGAACACTGGAGCGGCTGCGGCCCGCACAGCGCCCAGGAATGCTCCGGCTTCGCGCCCAAGGAGGAGCACAAGAAAATCTTCCCGCG
>CAYXMO010000683.1:0-1678 GCA_964465935.1 uncultured Rhizobium sp. | reverse complement strand
GCAGGCGGTGGAAGGTGTCGATCAGCACGATGTTGTGGTTCACCACGATGCCGGCGAGCGCCAGCATCCCGGTGCCGGTCATGATCAGCGAGAAGGTCTGGCCCATCACCACCATGCCGAGCAGGGCGCCGATCATGGCGAGCACGACCGCCATCAGAATCAGGCCGGCATGGTAGAAGCTGTTGAACAGCGCCAGCAGCACGATCGCGATCAGGAACAGCGCCAGGCCGGCGGCGACCAGGAGGAAGGCGCCCGACTCGTTCTGCTGCTCGTCGGCGCCCTTGAACGACACGCGCACCTCGTGCGGGAAGTTCTGGGTTGCGATCCACTTCTTGAGCGTGGCGACTTCGGCGCTCGGCAGGATGCCGGACGCTTTGTCGAGGTTGGCGCGCACGTGATAGACGCGGTGCGCATCGACGCGCTCGATCGAATTGACCTGCTGCGCCGCGCGCACTGTCACGAAGGTGCTGAGCGGCACCATCTGCGGCCCCATGCCGGCGCCGCCGGGGACGGCGACGCGCAGATCGTCCAGCGCATGGATGCCGCGCTGGCTGGCGGGATAGCGCACGCGGATGTCGACCTCGTCGTTGGAATCGTCTGGCCGGTACTTGCCGACCAGGATGCCGTTGGTGACGAGCTGCACCGCGGTGCCGATCGCCTGGGTCGAGACCCCGAAGCGGTTCGCCATCTCGCGGTTAACGTCGAGATCCCATTCGATGCCGGGGAGCGGACGGGTGTCCTCGACGTCGGTGAGCTCTTTGAGGCCGTTCATGTGGGCGCGCACCGCCGCCGTCACCGTGGCGAGCTCGGCGAAATTGTCCGACGAGACGTCGATCATCACGTCCTTGCCGGTGGGCGGGCCGTTCTGCGGCATGCGCACCTCGACCTTGATGCCGGGGAGGTGGGCGGTGAGCCTGCGGATGTCGGCGATGATCTCCTTGCCGGGCTTGCGCTCGCGGTAGTCCTTCAGCTCGACGGTGATGCGGCCGATGGTGTCGACCGGCGCGCCGCCGTCGCGGTTGTTGAAGTTCATCTGGCCGCCGGCACTGGCATAGATCTGCTTGATGCCGGGAATGCCTTCGATGATGCGCTCGACGCTCATCACGATGTTGCGCTTCTCGATCGCCGACAGATTGCCGCGCGCCGAGATCAGCATGGTCGCGACGCTGTTGTCGGTGTCGACGAAGAACTCGACGCCGCGCCCGAAGAACACCACGCCGACGATGACGAGAGCAGCCAGCCCGATGCCGCCGGCCAGCGTGCGCCCGGGGATTTCCGTCAGCCGCGCCGCGAGGCGGGCATACCAGCCGGTGATGCCGGGGATGTCGCGCCAGTCGCCGGTCTCCGATGCTTCGATGGCGCGCTCGTGATTTTCGTCGCGCGGCGGTGCCTTGCCGAAGATGCCGCCGAGCACGGGCATGAAGATCAGCGCCACGATCAGCGCCGCCGACAAGACCACGATCAGCGTGATCGGGAAGAAGCTCATGAACTTGCCGGGAATGCCGGGCCACAGCAGCATCGGCAGGAAGGCGCCGATCATCGTCATGGTGGCGCTGACCACCGGCCAGAACATGCGCAGGCCCGCTTCGGCGAAGGCCTGTTTGGGCTTGTGCCCTTCGGTCATCTTGCGGTCGGCGTATTCGACCACGATGATCGCGCCGTCGACCAGGATGCCGAC
>CAYXMO010000682.1:0-1678 GCA_964465935.1 uncultured Rhizobium sp. | reverse complement strand
CCTTGACGGCACCCTTGGCCTGGTTGGCGGCGCCTTCGATACGATCCTTGTCCATGTTTTCTCTCCGGGGTTTGGGGCAGAATTGCGTGGAGAAAACGGCAGCCACCGCGCTACGTTCCGAACGCGGCGCTCAGATTAATTGCAGCACAGCATGGAACCGATGAGCCTCGACGATATCCTGCGCGATTCGCGCGCAACCATTGTTCCGGGCGTCTTTGACGCGCTGTCGGCGCGGGTCGCGGCGCGCGCCGGCGCGCAGGCGCTCTACATGACCGGCTTCGGCGTCGCCGGCGCCGGCTTCGGCGTGCCCGACATCGGTCTGGTGAGCGCCGCCGAGATGATCGAGCGTGTCGGCGTCCTAGCCGGCGCCTGCGATGGCGTGCCCCTGATCGCGGACGGCGACAACGGCCATGGCGGGCCGCTCAACGCGGCCAAGCTGGCGCGCGCCTATGAGCGCGCCGGCGCAAGCGCAATCCAGCTCGAAGACCAGGTCTTCCCCAAGCGCTGCGGCCATATGGAAGACAAAGAAGTGGTCTCGCGCGAGGAGGCCTCGCAGAAAATCCGCGCCGCGGCGGAAGCGCGCGACAGCAAAGCCTTCAAGATCGTCGCCCGCACCGATGCGCGCGCAACCCACGGCCTCGACGAAGCGCTGGCGCGCGGCGAGGCGTTCCTCAAAGCCGGCGCCGACGTGCTGTTCATCGAGGCGCCGCGCACGCAGGAAGAGCTGCGCCTTGTGGCCGAGACCTTCAAGGGCGTGCCGCTGCTGGCCAATCTGGTCGAGGACGGCAAGACGCCGCTGCTGAGCGTCGCCGAGTTGGCGGCGCTGGGCTACCGGATCGTGCTCTATCCGATCTCCGCCCTGCTCGGCGTCACCAAGCGGCTGGAGGAAATCTATGATCTGCTCCTGAAGGGCGCGCGTACCAGCCTGGACGGCAGCCGCTCCAGCTTCGGCCATTACAACGAGATCATGAAACTTCCGGAGCTCCTGGCTGTAACCAAGGGGCTCGCGGAACCGAATACAGGGGAGTGAAGCCATGCCGCGTTTGCGCCAGGTCGGAAAAGATGCCGCCCATCCGTTCGCCAAGACCATCTACAAATCGCTGTTCGGCGAGCGCGACCCCGTCGTGGAGCCGGGCACCGCAACCGGCACGCCGGGCAATTGGTGGACGGTGTTCGCGGTCGTGCCCGACGCCTTCGACCACGCGGTCGCGGGTTTCCAGTTCTACCGCGGCAAGCGCAAGCTCGATCCCAAGCTGCGCGAGCTGGGACAGACCCGCGCCGGCTGGGCCCGCGGCAGCCAGTTCGTCTATTCGCAGCACTGCAAGGCCTCGCGCGGCGTCGGCCTCAGCGAGGCGCAGATCGCGGCGATCCCGCATTGGCAGGTCGCCGATTGCTACAGTCCGGTCGAGCGCGCCGTCCTTGCCTATACCGACGGCATGGTGCTGCAGGGCGGCCGCGTCGCCGAGGGCATCTTCGCCGCGCTTAAGAAGCATCTCAGCGACGAAGAAATCATGGAATTCACCTACATCGTCGGCATGTACGACATGCATGCGATGATCAGCAAATCCCTGCGCCTCGAATATGACGACGTCGACGATCCGATAGTCGAGGTCGCCGCGCCGAAAGACGCTTCGACCGACGTGATGCGCATGGTCGACCAGGACAAGACTTAGGAGAC
>CAYXMO010000681.1:0-1687 GCA_964465935.1 uncultured Rhizobium sp. | reverse complement strand
CCTGGGCCGCGTGGATGCCGGCCAGCAGCATGCTGAACGCCGTGACATTGACGCCCGCCGGCACGAACAGCGGCAGGAACGTGACATAGAAGACGCCGACCTTGGGATTGAGGATATTGGACAAGAACCCGCGCAGCACCCAGGACCGCGTGCGTGTCTCGCCCGTCGCGGACGCCGCAGCGTTTCCCTCGCCGCCGCGGAAGGCCGCGACGATCATTCGCGTACCCAGCCACAGCATGTAGAGCGCACCGGCGATCTTGAGCGTCTCATAGGCAAGCTGCGACGCAGCCAGCAGCGCCCCCAGCCCAACCGACGCGACCACACCCCAGGCGAGGCAGCCGGCAATGATCCCGAACGCCGCCTGCATCCCGCGCCGGGGCCCCTCGACCGCGGCGGTGCGCAGCACCAGCGCGGTGTCGAGCCCCGGCGTGACGGTCAGAAGGCCGGCCGCCAGCGTGAAAGCGGCAATAGCCTGAAGCGGCGTCATCTTTACCTCCCGTTAAGAGTCGAAGTCTGACAGAGCCGGCGCAACTTTGGTTAAGCAATTTGAAATGACAGCCGTGCAAATTTTGCCCAGCGAACACCTTCGGACCCTCTCCATGATGCGTGCCCTGATCGTCGCGACTTACCTGCTGGCTTGCGCCACCGTCGGCACCGCCATCTTCATGGTGGCCGGCGTGCCGACCGGCCTGCTGACGGCCGTCGTCCTTTCGCTCTGCTGCACCCAGATCCACGCCGCCCTGCGCCGCCGCCGCGACAAACGCGCCGCCGACCGCGAGATCGCCGGCCTCAAGCGCGTCAGCTTCCAGTTCGAGCAGGCGCTCAACGACACCCGCACCAAGATGGACGACATGTCCAAGGCGATCGAGGCCAAGTCGAACGCCCAGAGCCGCAAGATCGTCGCCGAGCTCCAGGTCCTCGAAACCCTGATGCGCGAATTCGCCAGCAAGGTCTCGAACAGCGCCAAGAAGGAGCCGCTCGACGGCACGCTCGAACGCCGCACCCCGCGCCAGGGCACGGTCGGCGCTTATATGAACACGCTGGGCGACAGCGGCATGCTCGAAACCATCCGCGCCTCGCTGGAGCAGAACCGCGTCGATCTCTACCTGCAGCCGATCGTGTCGTTGCCGCAGCGCAAGCTGCGCTTCTACGAGGCGCTGTCGCGCCTGCGCTCGGAAGACGGCAAGGTGATCATGCCCGAGCAGTACATCAAGGTCGCCGCTCCCGCCGGGCTGATGTCGGTGGTCGACAATCTGCTCCTGTTCCGCTGCGTCCAGATCGTGCGCCGCTTGACCCAGAAGCACCGCGACATCGGCGTGTTCTGCAACATCTCCGGCGACACGCTGACCGACGCCGAGTTCTTCCCGCAATTCCTCGAATACATGCACCACAACCGCGACCTCGCGGGCCAGATCGTGTTCGAGTTCGCCCAGGACGCCGTCGCAAAGGCCGGCGTCCAGGGCGAGTCCAATCTCGCCTATCTCGCCAGCCTCGGCTTCGCGCTGTCGATGGACCATGTCTCGTCGCTGGCGCTCGACTTCGCCAAGCTGACCAAGATGGGCTTCCGCCACCTGAAGGTTCGCGCCCATACGCTGACCAACGGCATGACCGGCGCCAATGCCGCCGTCGCCGCCGAGGATTTCAAGAAGCTGCTCGAGCGCAACGGCCTCAACCTGATCGCCGAGCG
>CAYXMO010000680.1:0-1687 GCA_964465935.1 uncultured Rhizobium sp. | reverse complement strand
CTGTGGTGGAATTTCGTCTCCAGCTCCAAGGAGCGCATCGCGCGCGCCAAGGCGGAATGGAAGGCCGGCAAGTTCGGCCGTATCCCGGGCGACGATCACGAATTCATCCCCCTACCCGACTAAGGAGCCTCTCATGAAATACAACCAGCTGGGCAACACCGGCCTGTTCGTTTCGGAAATCTGCCTCGGCACGATGACCTTCACCGGCGACCTCAAGCCAGGCGGCATCTGGGCCGGGATCGGCGACGTCGACCAGAAGCTGGCGACGCAGATCGTCGAGAAATCGGTCGCGGCCGGCGTGAACTTCCTCGACACCGCCGACGTCTATTCGGCGGGACAATCGGAGCGGCTGACCGGACAGGCGATCAAGGACCTCGGCCTGAAGCGCTCGGCGGTGGTGATCGCGACCAAATGCTATGGCCGCATGGGGCCGGGGCCGAACGACATCGGCGCCTCGCGTGGGCATATCATGGACTCGGTGGCGCGCAGCCTGGAGCGGCTGCAGACCGATCACATCGACCTCTATCAAATTCACGCCACCGACAGCGTGACGCCGGTCGAGGAGACGATGCGGGCGCTCGACGACCTGACGCGGCAAGGCATGGTGCGCTATGTCGGCTGCTCCAACTGGCAGGCGTGGCGGGTGATGAAGGCGAACGGCATCGCCGCGGCGCATGGCGGGGCGCGGCTGGAGACGATCCAATCCTATTACTCCATCGCCGGGCGCGACCTGGAGCGCGAGATCGTGCCGATGATGGCCGACCAGAAAGTCGGACTGATGGTGTGGAGTCCGCTGGCGGGCGGCTTGCTGTCGGGCAAGTTCGGGCCGGGCAGCAACGGGCCGGAGGGCGCGCGGCGTGTCGCGTTCGACTTCCCGCCGGTCAACCGCGACCGCGCCTGGGCTTGCGTCGACGCGATGCGCGCGATCGGCGATAGGCACGGCGCCAGCGTGGCGCGCGTGGCGCTGGCCTATGTGCTGCACAAGCCGTTCGTGATGAGCGTGATCATCGGCGCCAAGACCATGGAGCAGCTGGGCGACAATTTGGAGGCGGCGAAGCTGAAGCTGTCGGCGGAGGAGATGAAGACGCTCGACGAGGTGAGCGCGCTGCCGCCGGAATATCCGGGCTGGATGGTGTCGCGACAGGGTGCGGAGCGCGTGCCGCAGGCGAAGTGATGTAACGGGGGGATGGACATGAAGGGGTTCTTAAAAGCGCTGCTGCTGTCGATTGGCATTCTGGCGGCGCTGCTGGGCGTGTGGTGGATCTGCCAGGGCACCGGTCTGGTGCCGGTCGGCTTCATGGCCAACCACATGACCTGGGCCTATCGCGGCATGGGGCTGGTGGCGATCGGGCTGCTGATGGCCTGGGGTTCGCGGCGGATTTGAACTGTTCTCCCCGATTGTCTGCTCTCAACTGTCATGGCCCGCAAAAGCGGGCCATCCAGTTGAAGCCGGCTCGATGGCGCAGAACAGAGTTGTGATCGGCCTTGCTGCGGCGGTAGCAACGTCACCTGGATGGCCCGCTTTTGCGGGCCATGACAGTGGGAAAAGCCGATCCAAAGCCCTAAAGAAAATTATACTCCACGAACAGCCGCGAGAGGTCGCGGTTCCAGGGGCCGTGGTAGTTCTTCAGCAGCTCCTCGGCGCGGGTGTAGCCGCGGGCGACGAGTTCGCGCAGCGGATTGAGGA
>CAYXMO010000679.1:0-1693 GCA_964465935.1 uncultured Rhizobium sp. | reverse complement strand
AGATCGATGCGGCCTTGGCCGAAGTGCGCAAATCGCTCGACTATCTCGAACACTATATCGGCACTGAAGGCTACGCGGTCGGCAGATCGCTGACCCAGGCGGACGGTGCGCTGGCGCCGCAATTGATGCTGGCCTTCGAATGGGCGCCCAAGCTGTTCGGCCGGACGAGCCCGCGAGGCGAATTGCCCAAGCTGTCGGCCTATTGGAAAGCGATCCCGAACGACCCCATCGCCGGGCGGGTGATCTGCGAGACCTACGATGCCATCGCCGCGGCGCAGGTCCGCGTGCCCAAGGACAAGCAGCTTTGAGCCTGACCCGCGCCGATTGCGAAGCGCTCGACCGCGCCGATCCGCTCCGGGCCTTCCGCGAGCGCTTCGATCTGCCGCCGGGCACGATCTATCTCGACGGCAATTCGCTCGGCGCCATGCCGAAGGAGGCGCGGCGGCGCGTCGATGCGGTGCTGGCGCAGTGGAGCGGCGATCTGATCTCGAGCTGGAACATCCATGGCTGGATCGACCTGCATGAGCGCGTCGGCGCCAAGATCGGCAAGCTGATCGGCGCCCGCGACGGCGGGACCATCGCCGGCGACTCGACCTCGGTGCAGCTGTTCAAGGCGCTGCACGCGGCGCTGGCGCTCAATCCGAAGCGCCGCGTCATCGTATCCGAGCGCGAGAATTTCCCCACCGATCTCTATGTCGCCGAGGGCGTCATTCGCGGACTGGGGCAGGGGCACGAGCTTCGGCTCGTCGATGCCGATGGCGTGCTGGATGCGATCCGGGACGATGTCGCGGTGGTGATGCTCACCCATGTCAGCTACCGCACGGGCCGGATGTACGACATGGATGCTGTCACGCGCGCGGCGCAGGCCAAGGGCGCCATCATGCTCTGGGACCTGTGCCACTCGGCGGGTGCGGTGCCGATCGACCTGGCCAAAGCCAACGCCGATTTCGCCGTCGGCTGCGGCTACAAATTCCTCAACGGCGGACCGGGCGCGCCGGCCTTTCTCTACGCCGCCCAGCGCCACCATGCCGCAATGCAGCCGGTGCTGTCCGGCTGGTTCGGCCATGTCGCGCCGTTCGCGTTCGAGCACGCTTGGCGCCCCGCCGGCGGCATCGTGAAGATGGCGGTCGGCACGCCCGCGATCCTCAGCCTCGCGGCGTTGGAGGCCGGCGTCGATCTGATGCTCGAAGCGTCGATGGACGCGCTGCGCACGAAATCCCTGAAGCAGGCCGAGATTTTCGCGGCGCTGATGGCGCAAGAGGTCGCCGGCCATGGTTTCCGCTTCGCGTCGCCCGCCGATCCGGCCGAACGCGGCAGCCAGCTCTGCTACGACCACGAACAGGGCTGGCCGATCATGCGGGCGCTGATCGCGCGCAGCGTGATCGGCGATTATCGCGCCCCCGGCATCCTGCGCTTCGGCTTCACGCCGCTCTATCTCGGTTACACCGAATTGTGGGATGCGGCCGCGATCCTGCGCGCTATCATGGAGACGCGCGGCTGGGACAAGCTCGAACATCACGCCCGCGCCCGCGTCACCTGAACGGAGAACCGCCGCCATGAATCGTCTCGTTCCCAAGATTTTCTACGACCGCATGGAGCAGGGCCTCGACCTGTTCGTGAACGGCATGGGCTTTTCCATCGGCTACCGCGACGAGAACATGGCGGTGGTCGAGCGCGACGGCGCCAAGGCCTA
>CAYXMO010000678.1:0-1694 GCA_964465935.1 uncultured Rhizobium sp. | reverse complement strand
CCGCCGCCGGCGCGCCCATTCCGACCTACGATGCGCCCAAGGACCCGATCGCGCTCTACATCCTGGTCGGCTACATCGTCGTCGGCGCGCTGCTTTACATCCTCTACGGCTACCGCAATTCGAAATTGCGCCATGGTGTCGTGGTCAAGGGCCACGAACCGGCCCCGGGGGAGCTGCCGCACTAGTCACATAGCACCGTCATGGGCGGGTTTGCTTGCCGCGCCGAAGTGTAGCGAAGGCGGGACCCGGCTATCGATCCGACGCGCGTAGCGCGTCAGAAATTTCACGCGGAGCCGCGGAGTCGATCTCAACTCCGCGGCTCCGCGGCTCCGCGTAAGTCAACCTTGCTGGTTCTCGGCTGTCAGCGGCAAGGCGCGCTCAACGGAGCGCGTCTTCGGCGGCCCGCTCATCTTCTCCGCCAATCCTGCGAGCTCGTTCAGATCGTCGCGCAGCGTCTGCAGCAGGAACGGTAGCGCTTCCAAATGCACCGCCGGCCGCGCTGCGGCGCATCTCTCGATCCGCGCCGAAGCGGCAACCGTGCTCGCCTCCAGCGCATCGGCGCCGTCCAGCGGCGTGCCGTCCGCCAAGAAGTGATGGATCGCGCCCAGCCGGGCCCGCGCATCGCGCACGAAGGGCCTGAGCGCCTGTGCCACATCCTCCGCCAACGGGGCGCCCGCCAGCGCCCGCGCCACGAACACGATGGTGCCGTGCGCCCGCCCCAGCGCCGCGGTGAACTGGTTGGGCAGCGTCTCGCCGAGGTCGCGTCCCTCCCCCGCAGGGCGTAGCTCGGCGGCGGGGGTCGGTAGCGACAGCGTGCCGACGCCCGCAGCAGCGTTAGCTGCGAAGGGCGGAGGGGGAGATTTGCTCCGCTTGGCCTTGATCTGCCGCGCCGCGATGACGAGCTCGCGCATCTCGCGCCGCGTCTTGGCGTTCAGCCGCGCGAACTTGTCCCGCGCTGCCGCGCCGTCTGGCTTGGCCGCCAGCGACAAGAGGTTGGCCAGCGGCATCATCAGCGCCGCCGCGTCCTGGCGCAGCCCCTTCATCGCGTCCGAGCGCAACACGACATAAGACACGAACAGCGCCACCAGCGTCCCCATGCCGACGTCGAGCACGCGCAGGCCGGCGACGCCGAGGCCGAACCAGCCGGTCTTGCCGCTCGCCGTCGCCGACAGCACGATCATCGCCGCCATCGGCGCGGCGCGGAACGCGCTGTTGTCGGCGGAGAGGAACGCCATCGGCGCCATCGCCAGGAACAACAGCGCCCAATCGGGAATCCCGAAGTGATGCAGGAACGAGGCGCCGAGCCCCACCGCCGCGCCCGACAGCGTCCCGATCAGCCGGTCGGACGCCGAGCCGCCGGCCCCCTTGGCGCCGCCGCGCGCCACGATCACCGCCGACATCACGGGCCAATAGGTTTCGGGCAGGTGTTGCAGCACCGCGATCAGGTACGCCAGCGTCGCCGACAGCCCGACCCGCCCGGCGATCAGGAGCGCCTCCTGGTGCGTGTGATACAGCGCCTTCGCCCAGTGGGCGGTTTTGAGAAATCGTGTCTTCATCGGGCCATCTTACCGCAATCCGGCGCGCGCCCGCGCGGCAAAAAATATCACGCGGAGCCGCGGAGTGCGCGGAGTCGAGCTCGACTCCGCGGCTCCGCGTGAACCAAAGCCGGTTCCTCCGCTCCGCCATTTCATGTC
>CAYXMO010000677.1:0-1697 GCA_964465935.1 uncultured Rhizobium sp. | reverse complement strand
AGCATCTGCGCAAAGCCATCGCCAAGGGCGCCCGCGCCTATTGGGTGTGCCCGCTTGTGGAAGAGTCCGAGAAGATCGATCTCGCCGCCGCCGAAGACCGCGCGGCGCTGCTCAAACGTGTGCTCGGGCCCAAAGTCGGGCTGGTCCATGGCCGCATGAAAGGCGCCGAGCGCGACGCCGAGATGGCGAAGTTCAAGGCCGGCGAGCTCTCGATCCTCGTCGCCACGACCGTGATCGAGGTCGGCGTCGACGTGCCGCAAGCCACCATCATGGTGGTCGAGCATGCCGAGCGCTTCGGCCTCGCCCAATTGCACCAGCTGCGGGGGCGGGTCGGACGCGGCGCCGCGAAGTCGAGCTGCCTGCTGATCTATCACGGCCCTCTGGGCGAAAGCGCCAAGGCGCGGCTCAAGACCATGCGTGAGACCGACGACGGCTTCGTCATCGCCGAGGAGGACCTGCGCCTGCGCGGCGCCGGCGAATTGCTCGGCACGCGCCAGAGCGGCCTGCCGGAATTTCGCCTCGCCGATCTGTCGGCGCATGCCGAGTTGCTCGCCGCGGCACGCGACGATGCGCAGCTGGTCCTGACGCGCGATCCGGAACTGCAATCCGAGCGCGGCCAGGCGCTGCGCACCCTGCTCTATCTGTTCGGCCGCGACGAAGCGGTCCGTTACCTGCGCGCGGGCTGAGCATGATCCTGTCTTTCGCCCACCGCTTCGTCTTCATCCGCGGCCGCAAGGTCGCCGGCACCAGCGTCGAGATGGCGCTGTCGACGATCTGCGGCCCGGACGACATCGTCACGCCGCTGATCGCGACCGACGAGCGGGTGCGCCAGCAGATGGGCGGGCGCTGCGGCAACTACAGCGACCAGCCGGTGCTGGAACAAGGTTACGTGAAGCTGGTCATGGAGGCGACGCCGGCGCAGCTGCCGCTGCTGAGCAAGCCACCGCTCGCCAAATACACGACCCACATGTCGCTCAAATCCATCGTGGCGCGCCATGCGCTGGACGGCTTTCGCATCGTCTGCGTCGAACGCTCGCCCTATGCCCGCGTGCTGTCGGCGCTCAACACCGCGCAGACGCTCGACGACTACGACTACGCCAGCGGCATGCAGGGCAGCATCGCGGACCTGCCGCGCCTGTTCGACGAGGCCCTCGCCGCCGGCATCATTCATCGTTTGCGCAACATCGATCTCTACAAGGATGCGTCCGGCACCGTTCGCGCGCGTGCCCTGCGCTACGAGACCTTGCGCGCCGATTTCGACGCCTTCGCCGCCGAGCTCGGCATCGCCGCTCCGCCAACGCTGCCGCATGCCAAGAAAGGCCGGATGGCGAACGACTTGAACCCGCTGGAAGTGCTGCGCCACGACCAGGTCGCGGCGATCACGGCGATCTTCGCCGAAGAATTCGACGCCTTCGGCTACCCGCGGCTCTAAGACACGCCCTCGGGAAGGATATTGCAGATCAGGTGGATACGGCGCTGGTCGCTGTCGTTGCGCACCGCGTGGCGGCGCATGTTGTCGACTTCATAGGCCATGCCCGCTTCGAGATAGTACGGATGGTCGTCGATGAAGAACGCGACCTTGTCGCTGGTCTGGACCGGCACATGGCAGCGATGCGTCTTGGCCAGCAGCGGACCGGTGTCGCGATGGCGCGGGATGACGGCGCCGGCCGGAAGCTCGGTCAGCAGCAGCCGCACGA
>CAYXMO010000676.1:0-1698 GCA_964465935.1 uncultured Rhizobium sp. | reverse complement strand
TCGCGCGTCAGCACGATGACGTCGTGCCGCTCCGCCGCCAGCGCTTCGACCAGCCGCCGCCCGACGAAGCCGGTGCCGCCGGTGACCAGCACGGTCTGCCGCCTTGGCAGCGCCATCACCAGCGCACCGGCCGGCTTCAGCATCAAGCGCGGCGCCCGCCCCGCCGCGAAAAGATCGCGCACGCCGAATACCGCGACACCCGTCGCCGCCAGCGCCGCAACCACGCTCCACGCGCCGTGAAACGCGCCGGCGATCGCCGTCTCCTGCCCCGCCCAACCCAGCAGCACCGGCATCGCCAGCACCAGGATCGCGCCATAGTTCAGCGCCAGCAGCGTATGCGTCACGCGCTCGCTCGCCGGCAGCGCGCGGCTTCTATCCTCCTCGACGAAATCCCACAGCGTGATGCCGAGCTCGGCCGCAAGCACAGCCATGACCAGCAGCGCCAGCGCGCCATGCACCTGCGTCCAGCCCAGCACAATGAACAGCGCCGCATAGAATAGATTGCGCACGCCGTGCAGCTTGAGCTCGCGCCGCTGCGACGGCCGCCACGCCAGGCGCTCGGTCAGTTCGTGGTGATACAGCGTGTCGAACGCGCCCAGCGCGATCTGCACGGCGACGAGAGTCCAAAGCAGCGGCGACGTCATGGCGAAGCCTCCTTGAAGGTGGCGGTCTGGTGGATGAAATGCCCGAACCAGGGATGGATCGCGTCGAGCGCGAATTCGAACCGCCCCGCGCCGAGCTCGCGATGGGTGACGGTGAGCGCGCCCGGCGTCAGCCAGCGCGGCAGCGGCCAGCGCCGCCCGGCGAACTGCACGAAATACCCGGCGCTGCGGAACAGAAGATCGCCGGCCTCGACATGCACGGTGAGCGCCATGCCGACGCCGCGGCCGACATATTCCTCCAGCCCCGTCGGCCCGGTGAAGCGTTTGGAGGAATGGATCACCTGCGGAAAGCCGCTGCGCCGCGCATACATCCGCGTCCAGATCTGCCCGCCGCGCGCTGCATCCTCGGTCACGTTGACGACCGCCGGCACACCGGTATCGGCGAACAGCGGCAACGGCCCGCCGACCAGCCGCGCCATCTGCGCCAACAGCCGCCCGGCCCACGTGATGCGCGTGCCTGTCACCGTGCCGGCATAGACGACGCTGTCGCCGCCCTTCAGGCGCTTGGAGAAGCGGTGGCGCACCGGCACCGGCAACGCCGCCCAAGCTTGCGGCGGCAACAGGGAACGGAATCGCAGATCGCCGAGGGAGGTTTGCGAATCGACTTTGTCATGTGCGTCGCGAAGGATCGGCCGCAGCATGACGCCCTCCCCTATTTGGCCTTCCTGCCGGGCAGGAAGCTGACGATCTTGGCGCCCAAGCGGATCAGCGCCATCAAGGTCGGCCGCGGCACCGCGGTCATCTGGTCGTACCAGACGGTCATGGTGCGGGTGAAATCCTGCATCGCGCGCAAGCGTTCCGCCGCCACCGGATGCTGCTTGGGGTCCTTCTGCGCCTCGGCGACGCAGGCATCGAGCGCCGCCAGCGCCGGATCGAGCTCGCGCTCCTTGCGCCCGGCGGCGATCTTGGCGGCGATCGACCAGATGTCGGCGTCGGCCTCGAAATAGTCGCGGCGGTCGCCCAGCACCGGCACGCGGCGGATCAGGCCCCAGCTCTGCAATTCGCGGATCGAGTTGGAGACGTTGGAGCGCGCCAT
>CAYXMO010000675.1:0-1709 GCA_964465935.1 uncultured Rhizobium sp. | reverse complement strand
TCCGACCTCTGGCATCGCGGCACGCCGGCGCAGGCGGGGCATGGCCGCTTCTTCCTGCAGTGTCACTACGGGCGGCGCGACCTGGCGCAGCGCATCAACACGACGTTCGAGGTCAATCACCTGTCGCCCGATGCCATTGCGCGGGCGCAGACCGATCGCGACAAGACGCTGATCGGATTGCACCAGCCGTTCTTCTACGACGGCTGACGGGATTCGCCTCTACCAATCGTCAGATGTGGATCAGTTCCGAGCTCACCCGCGGATGCGCGCTCTTGCCGAGCAGCGTGTTGAGTTCGCCGGCGAGGCGTTTGAGCTGATCGGGCTCGATGAAATCGTCGAGCGCCAGATAGATGTCGAGACCGCGCCGGCCGTTGCCGCCATCGCTGACGACGCTCATCTCGCGGATCGGACACTGGGCGCGCAGGCTTTCTTCGCCGCGGCTCAAATCGTCGCGCAGGCGGAGCATGCGGCTGGCATCGAGTTCTTCGACCTTCACGCGATACAGGAACATCGGCGACTCCAAAGCATCCGCTTCTCGGATGCGCCGATGCTGCGCCGCGAGCCGCTAAAAGCTGCTGACGAAAACGCATTGCATTTTACGCAACGCCGCCGCCTCAGTGTTTCTCCTGAGTGTGAAAACCGCCGCCGCCGCGCAATTCTTAACGCGCCTTAACCGATTCAAATTGCGGAACGATTTGAATCCCTTGGCGCGAAATTTACGAAGGTTAACCGTTAACCAAGACGTACCCCTCAAACAGGGGGAGGCTACTCAATTGATTTTTCTGACTCTTTCGCCTATTAAGACTTCATTAACTTATTCATCGGTGACCGAACGACTCAACGATCGGCGCCGCGTTCTGGGTACAGGCGTCGCGAACTTTGGCGCCGGTGGGGTGCCTTGGGAGGGGATGTGGTTGTTCTCCAAGAGGTACCGTCATGCTTGCGTATGAAGAGCTTAAAGGGTCGACAGGGCGTCAGATCCGTTTCCGTCCGCCGCGCTACGACGCGCGCAGAATGTTTCCCACGCTTGCGCCGCGCGTCCGCGTGCGCTCCGCGGCCTACCGGCTGCACGACATCAGCCTCGGCGGCTTGTCGGCTCTGTCCAAGCAGAGCCACGACGATCTTCCGGAAGTCGGCGAAACCGTCGCCTTAAGCATCCAGCAATCGGGCCTGCCGATCTTCGAAAGCTCGGCCCGCGTCTGCCGCGCCGAGAGCACCGTGTTCGGCTCCAAGATCGCGTTCAATTTCGTCGACCGCTTCGTCGAGTTCGACAAGCTGCTCACCCGTAACACCCAGGCGCAGATCGCGGCGCGCTCGCCGGCGTTCAACGGCGCCACGGCACAACTCGTGCCGCAGGAATATCGCGCCTTCTGCGCCGACGTGCTCAAGCTGCTGCGCTCCTACCGCATGGTGCTGGAATCCAACGCCAGCGTGGCGAGCGAATTCCGCCACGGCCTCGACCAGGTCGAAGCCTTCGAGACCTGCGAGCCGCGCCTGATCCAGCAATGGCGGTCGCTGTGGCGCACCGGCAACGATTTGACCCTGCCCTTCGTCAATGATCGCGACGTGCGCGAAGCGGCCAAGGAGTACACCGAACTGGTTCTGACGCCCGAGCTGCGCAAAGGCGCGATCTGGGACCGTTCCTACGCCAAGCCGCTGGGCTATCCCGGCGACTTCCAGATCATGAACCAGGTCTATGACTGGGAACG
>CAYXMO010000674.1:0-1711 GCA_964465935.1 uncultured Rhizobium sp. | reverse complement strand
CCTATCGCGGGCGCAAGGCGGTGGCGCTGGACATGAAGAAGCCCGAAGGCGTCGAAGCGGCGCTCAAGCTCATCGACAAGGCCGACGCGCTGATCGAAGGCTTTCGTCCCGGCGTGATGGAGCGCAACGGCGTCGGACCCGATGTGTGCCTCAAGCGCAATCCCAAGCTGGTCTATGGCCGCATGACGGGCTGGGGCCAGACCGGACCGCTGGCGATGGCGGCGGGCCACGACATCAACTACATCGCGCTGACCGGGGCGCTGCACGGCATGGGCAATGCGGGGCGCAAGCCGGTGCCGCCGCTCAACCTGGTCGGCGATTTCGGCGGCGGCGCGCTCTATCTCGCTTTCGGCGTGGTCTGCGGCCTCTTGGAAGCCAAGCGTTCCGGTAAGGGGCAGGTGGTCGACACCGCGATGACCGACGGCGCCGCCTCGCTGATGGCGATGTTCTACGGCATGAACGCCATGGGCATGTGGAAGGACGAGCGTGGCGTGAACCTTTTGGATAGCGGGGCGCATTTCTACGACACCTATGAGACCAAGGACGGCAAATACATCGCGCTCGGCTCGATCGAGCCGCAATTCTACCGCGAGCTGCTGGAGAAGACCGGCATCACCGACGTCGCCTTCGCGGCGCAGATGGACCGTGGCGCCTGGCCTTCGCTGAAGGGCAAGCTCGAAGCGGTGATCAAGAGCAAGACGCGCGACGAATGGGACGCGATCATGCTGGGCAGCGATGTGTGCTATGCCCCGGTGCTGTCGCTGAGCGAAGCGCCCAAGCATCCGCACAACGCCGCGCGCCAGACCTTCGTCGAGGTCGGCGGCGTGACCCAGCCGGCGCCGGCGCCGCGTTTCTCGCGCACCGTGCCCGCCGTGCAGGGCCCGCCGGAAGGCGCCGACAACGAGGCGGCGCTGAAAGCCTGGGGCTTCTCCGGCGAGGATGTCGCGAAACTGCAAAGCGCAGGTGCGATCTAGTTTCGATGAGCGCATTGCCGGATACCAAATCGCGCCGGCGCATCTATCTGATGCGGCACGGCCATGTCGACTATCTCGCCAAGCACGTCGTGGCGAGCGGCCAGATCAACATCGTGCCGCTGACCAGGCGCGGGCGGCTGCAGGCCGAAGCGGCCGGCGTGGCGCTGTCGCACGTGGCGTTCGACCGCGCCGTGTGTTCGGGCTATCCGCGCACCCATGAGACGGCGTCGCATGTGCTGGCGGCGCAGAAGAACCCGCCGGCGCTGGAGATCGATCCCGGCCTGGTCGAGCGCGAAGGCGGCAAGACCCCGCCGGTCAAGAGCCGCGAAGAACTCATCGAGGTGCTGCGCGGCAAGTTCACCGATGCCGGCGTGCCCGAGCACAGCGAACGCGACGGCGGCGAGCCGGCGGCCGTGGCGCAGGCGCGGGCGGTCAAATCGATCCGGCGCCTCTTGAAGGAGCCCGGCTGGCACACGGCGCTGGTGGTGGCGCATGAAGGCATCAATCGCTTGCTGCTGAGCTGGGCCTGCGGCGGCGGGCTGAACGCGGTCGGCGGCTTCGAGCAGGACACCGGCTGCATCAATGTGCTCGATTTCGATCTGCGCGAAGACGGCGAGGTACTGCGCACGATGATCAAGAGCGTGAACCTGACGCCGTACAACTGGCTGAAGCACGGCATGAACGCGACGAGCCTGGAAGCGCTGTTCGAACGCGACGCGACGGAGGAGCTGCGGTAG
>CAYXMO010000673.1:0-1714 GCA_964465935.1 uncultured Rhizobium sp. | reverse complement strand
GCGACGCTGGAGCCGATCCGCAAGCTGCTGCTGCAGCAGTTCATGGGCGAGAAGTTCGGCCGCGACTCGATCTGGGAGAGCCATCTCGCCACCGAGCTGTGGTCGACCAAGGTCGACATCGACGCGATCCTCGACGAACAGACCATGCCGCTCAACAAGATGCTCAATCTCGAAGTCGGCCAGACCATCATGCTCAACGCCTCGCCGGATTCGAAGATCGAAATGCGCTGCCGCGGCGTGCCGCTGCTCAAGGGCAGGATGGGCCGGGTCGGCGCCTCGGTCGCGGTGCGCATCGACGAAGCGGTCGAACGCACCGATGCCTCCAAGGGCCTTTAGGAGATTGTCATGACCATCACGCTGGGCCTTATCGTCGAACTCGCGCTGACCGGCTTGCTCGCCGTGACGCTGATCTATTGCATCGTGCTGGAGCGCCGCCTCGCCGCGGTGCGCCGCGGCCAGGAGGGCCTCAAATCCACCATCGGCGAGCTCGACAGCGCCATCACCAATGCCGGCGCGGCGATGCGCGCGCTCAAGGCCACTGCGTCGGGCGCCGCTGAGACGCTGGACGAGCGCCTGAACCGAGCCCGCGCCATCATCGACGAGCTGTCGCTGCTGACCGCCTCGGGCGACCGCATCGCCGAGCGCTTCACCAAAGCTGCCGACGCCAGCGCCGCGACCCGCGCCACGGCGCCGGTCTCCAGCCTGCCGTCGAACAACATCATGAAGCGCCTGGACGCGCTGAGAGCCGTGAGATGAGTTTCGCTGCCAAATATCTGCGCCTGCTGCCGGCCGTCGTCATCGTCGGCACCGGCCTGCTGGCGATCAAGGGCATCGATCTTGCCCGCGCCGCGCAGGCGCCGTCCGCCGCCGACTATGGCGAGCCGGACAATTCCGGCCTCGCGCCCACCGACAATGGCGGCGCGCCGGTCAAGGATTTCGCCAGCGACGATGGCGCCAGCGGCAGCGCCGCGGAAGTCGACGTCCTCTCCAGCCTGACCCGCCGCCGCGCCGAACTCGACGCGCGCGAGCGTGCCCTCAACATGCGCGAGAATCTGCTGAGCGCCGGCGAAGGCCGCGTCGACCAGAAGATCGGCGCCCTGAAGACACTGCAGACCCAGATCCAGGCGCTGCTCACACAGCGCGACGCCAAGCAGGACGATCAGATCAAGTCGCTGATCAAGACCTACGCCGAAGGCATGAAGCCGGCGCAGGCGGCGGCGATCTTCAACACCATGCCGGACGATGTGCTGCTGCCGATCGCCAAGGGCATGAAGCCGGCCGACCTCGGCGGCATCATGTCCAAGATGAACCCGGACGCGGCGCAGAAGCTCACGGTCAAGCTCGCCGCGCTGCTGAAACTGCCCGAAGCACCGCCCGCCGTCACGGTGTGCCCCGATCCGGCAACCGCCGCCGCGACGCCGCCCGGCACCTCCGCCGATCTGACGTCGCCCGTCGTGACACCGCTGGCTTCCAGCAACCCGCCGGTGACGACGGCTGCGCCGCCCAGCGACGCAACTGCAGCGAGCACGAAACTAATCCGTTTCATCCGTTGCCTCCTTGAAACATCGTCCGTTTGAACGTTGTGCAGTTCGGCGCATTACCGCAGCGATCGGAACGCTGCCAGCAGCTCGGCGCTGAACACCTACGGCTGCTCCCACGCCGCGAAATGGCCGCCCCGATCGGCCGCGTGAAACTAGATCAGGTTCTTGTTAGC
>CAYXMO010000672.1:0-1719 GCA_964465935.1 uncultured Rhizobium sp. | reverse complement strand
GCGTCTTCCAGTTCGCTCATCGTCACGACGCGCTTGCCGCGGCGGGCCGCGAGCAGCGCCGCCTCGTTGACGAGGTTGGCGAGATCGGCGCCGGAGAAACCGGGCGTGCCGCGCGCGATGGTGCGGGGCTCGACATCGGGCGCCAGCGGAACTTTGCGCAGATGGACGCGCAGGATTTTCTCGCGGCCGCCCAAATCGGGATTGGCGACGACGACATGGCGGTCGAAGCGGCCGGGGCGCAGCAGCGCCGGATCGAGCACGTCGGGACGGTTGGTGGCGGCGATCAGGATGACGCCTTCGGTGGATTCGAAACCGTCCATCTCGACCAGCAACTGGTTCAGCGTCTGCTCGCGCTCGTCATTGCCGCCGCCGAGGCCGGCGCCGCGATGACGGCCGACGGCGTCGATTTCGTCGATGAAGACGATGCAGGGCGCGTTCTTCTTGGCCTGCTCGAACATGTCGCGGACGCGCGACGCGCCGACGCCGACGAACATCTCGACGAAGTCGGAGCCCGAGATCGTGAAGAAGGGCACGTTGGCTTCGCCGGCGATGGCGCGGGCGAGCAAGGTCTTGCCGGTGCCCGGCGGGCCGACCAAGAGCACGCCCTTGGGAATGCGGCCGCCCAGGCGCTGGAATTTCTGCGGGTCTTTGAGGAAGTCGACGATCTCTTTGAGGTCGTCCTTGGCCTCGTCGACGCCGGCGACGTCCTCGAAGGTGACGCGGCCGGTGCGCTCGGTCAGCATCTTGGCGCGCGACTTGCCGAAGCCCATCGCCTTGCCGCCGCCGGCCTGGAGCTGGCGCATGAAGAAGATCCACACCGCGATCAACAGCAGCATGGGCAGCGCGTTGAGCAGGACGTTGATCAGGTTGAAGCCGTCATCGGGCGGCGACACCGTGATCGCGACGTTCTTGCTGTTCATCAGGTCGATGATGTTGGTGTCGGTCGCGGGCACGACGGTCTGAAACGGCGTGCCATTGTTGGTCTCGCCGGTCAGGGCGTTGCCCTTCATGGTGACGCTCTTGATGTCGCCCTGCACCACTTCCTGGCGGAACTTCGAATAGATGATCGCCGAGGACGGGGTGTGCTGGCCGTTGCCCTGGAACAGGTTGAACAGGAACACCAGAAGAAGCGCGACGACGATCCACAGCGCCAGATTGCGAAGATTGTTCAAAGGGCCGTCCTTTCGAGCGGGGGCCAAGGCCTAGTCAGGGAAAACCACCTTAATAGATAGGTCGTTTCTACCGCATTGCCAGCCCGTGAAACGTTAAGGAATTTGCGCAGCCGGGGCAATCACTATGCCAAAAGCCGATTAACACAGTCTGATTGCGGCGTTTCTACGCTGGAGCGCCGGATTTGGATGTTTTGCCGCGCCCCGTCTCGCGCGAAACGACCAGGGTTCCCGCGCCGAAAGACCCTTTGGCCCCAAGGGATGGAGCGATGCGGCAGCCATGCAGCGTGGCGCCGCCCCCCAGCGCCCCGTCCGCGAGGCGGCCGTAAAGCCGTTCCAGCCGTTCGAATCGGGGACGGTAGGACTGTCCCGAAACCAGCATCAGCAGCTGCGCCAGCGCCCGCAAACCCACTTCGCGCGGCGCCGCGGCGAGCGCGGTGGCGTCGAGATGGACGCCGTCATCGCCCCGGCGCGCGGCGCGGGCGAGGACGGCGGCGGTGACGGTGTCGAGCGCCTCGCGGGCGCGGGCGAGATGGCCGGCGGCGGCGGC
>CAYXMO010000671.1:0-1723 GCA_964465935.1 uncultured Rhizobium sp. | reverse complement strand
CGCCGGTCGCGCCATTGTCGCTGGCGCCGGCGCCGGTGACGATCGAGTCCGCGGCGGAGATCGCATTGGCGCCGATCGCGATCGCATTGGTGCCGTCGGAGCTCGCGCCAGACCCTATCGCCAGCGCGTCGGTTCCCGTCGCGGCCGCGGCGGCGCCGGTGGAGGTGGATGCGAAGTAGGTTTGCGCGGCGCTCGAATTGAGCGTGTCGATGTCCTGCTGCAGGCCGTAGAGCTGGCCGCCATTGACCGCATCGGTGCTGCCCGATGCGATGGTGCCGTCGGCGAGATTGACAATCCTGCGCTCCGCCCCGGCGCTGCCGACGGATACCGTGTTCGCCTGATCGGCGAGCGAGAACGCGCCCAAGGCCACGGAATTGTCCGCCGTGGCCTGGGCGCTTTCGCCCAGCGCGATCGAATAGTCGTTGGCGGCGCTGGCGTTGGAGCCGCCGGCGAAGCTGTGGCCGCCGCCGGCGCTCGCAGCCAAACCGAGCGCGACGGCGCCCTCGCCGGTGGCGTTCGCGTTCGAGCCGCCAGCGAAGCTGCCGCTGCCCGTCGCGCTGGCCGCGAAGCCGATCGCCGTGTCGCTGGTGCCGCTGCCGCCGGTGACACCTGCAATGCTGTTGCGGCCGATGGCGACGTCGTTGGCATTATAAGTGTTGCTGTTGAAGCCCACGGCGTTGGAGAAATCGCCGGCCGCGGTGGCTTGCGCGCCCAGGGCGGTGCTGCGGTCGCCGCTCGCGGTCGCGAGATTGCCGAACGCCGAGCTGAGCTCGCCGCCGGCGCTGCTGTCCGCGCCATAGGCCGAACTATAGGAGCCGCTGGCCCCTGCTTCGATTCCGAAGGCGGCCGCGGAGAAGCCGGATGCGCCGCTGTCGGTGCCAAAGGCGGCGCTGCCGCCGCCGGTCGCCTTGGCATTGTCTCCGACGGCGGTGTCCCGGTCTGACGTGCCGCCGTTGACGCCAGCGACGCTGCCGTGGCCGATGGCGACGGCGCCAGAATTGAACGCCGAAGCGCTATGGCCGATGGCAATGCTCTGATCGCCGTCAGAGTGAGAGCTGTCGCCCAAGGCGACGCTGCTGCTGCCGGAAGCCTCGGTGTTGACGCCGTCGGCAAGGCTGAAGTCGCCGGAGGCGGTGGCGTTCTGGCCGCACGCCGTGGCGTCGGCGCCGGTCGCGGCCGCGCCGTTAGCAGTGCCGCTGACATCGTCCTTGCAAGCCGTGCCCGCCGCCAGAGCCGGCGAGTCCGAGAGCCACGTTGCAGACGCCACGAGACAAAACGCCAAAAGACACAGGAGCGGCGCCCGACGCATCCCAACGCTCGGACCGGACAGCACCCGGCCAACGGCGAAGCAGCCGTTCCCCTTCATGCAATACCCCACCCTCAGTCCGGCCCTGTTGCGCTTGCACGCCTGGGCCGAAGGCTGGAGACCGAATTCGCGTCCGGTCCCCCTATCCTTACAAACCTGTCAGAGAGAATACCCGAAATAGGTACGGGATACATCCCATCGCGCTGGCCGCCGGCGAACTGGTTAAGGGCGCCCGACATGCCTGGGCAGATAGGCGTGGGCCCGGCAGGACTCGAACCTGCGACCAGACCGTTATGAGCGGTGTGCTCCAAAGAGGAAATCGGCGGAAACGCTGAAGACTGCGACCAACGTGGTTCAATCGCATGCAATGCAGTTTCAGGTGCTTAGATCGGTGTGCGTGCCGATTGCGTGCCGCCG
>CAYXMO010000670.1:0-1724 GCA_964465935.1 uncultured Rhizobium sp. | reverse complement strand
CCGCCCTCGGCGTCTTCCATGACGGCTACGAGAAGAACAACTACACCGGCCCGCAGATCTATCCCGGCACGCCGGTGCACAGCGACATCAACGGCCAGGGCACCGCGTCCGGCCGCGTCTCGGTGCGCTGGGAGCCGAGCGCCGACACCACCGTCGACCTGATCGCCGAGCTTGGCTACGAGAACGACAGCCGCGTCCGCGGCGACAAGCAGGAATGCCATCGCGACCCGTCGGGCGTGATCGGCTGCTTGCCCGACCGCCTCGGCTTCGAGCCGATCAACGTGCTCTCGACTTTGGGCGCCACCCTCGGCTCCAAGCAGGGCATCACGGCGCTCTTGAACCTTTCTTTCGGCGTTCCCTATGCCAACGCGCAGGTCGCGGGCAACGTCCAGGGTCTGTTCCAGCTCGCCGGCAATGGCGGCCCGGGCGATCCGGCCGGTCCGGCCGGTGCCGCTTATCTCGGCGCGACGCTGACAGCCGTTCCCGGTCCCTATGTCGGCATTCCGATCGCGCCTGGCTTCTCGTCGATGCAGCCGCAGACCGTGAACGGCCTGGGTTCGGGCGCCGGCGGCACCGTCACGCCGGACATCCTGTCCTCGAACACCGCCTTCAATCCGAAATACAAGGGCTCGGGCGGCGTCTATATGCTGAACTGGGCGCAGACCATCACCAGCTGGCTGAAGTCGACCGTCGATGTCGGCTACGCCAACGGCTATCAGTTCACGCAGCAGAACTACAACGACGCGACGCCGGAGAACATCAGCACGCTGATCACCTCGGCCGTGGCGGGCTTCCATGCCCTGCACGACACCGGCGCGAACGCGGGCGGTGCCTACAACACCTACTTCTCCACCGCGGGCGCCTTGCCGATCTCGAACACCTATTACAACGGCAAGTTCGGCTCCTATGCCGGCTCGATCGATCCGACGCACGGCATTCTCACCCGCACCAACACGTTCGGCGCCTATGACGAAGACCAGTTCTCGTCGCGCGAGTGGACGGGCGAAGTGCGCTTCTCCACCGCCTTCGACGGGCCGATGAACTTCACCGCCGGCGCGTTCTGGATGTCCTATGACGGCCGCAACCAGTACTGGGTCGCCTCCAACGGCCTGGACTGGGAATCGATGGTGATCGGCGCCTTCGCGGGCGACGCCAGCAAGACGCCGCTGATGCTCGCCTCCACCAGCTATGACGGCGAATACCGCCGTGGCGCGGTGCAGTCGCGCTCGGCCTTCGTCGAGGCGACCTACGACATCATTCCCGACACCCTCAAGCTCATCGCCGGCGCGCGCTTCAACGACGACCGCTCCAGCGCCCTCGTCACGCCGATCGCGGTCGGCGGCCTGCTGCTCGCCAATACTTCGGGCGCGGGCGGCAACGGCTTCGTCACGGTCGGCGCGCAAAGCTGCGCCAGCCCGGGCGGCGTCCAGATCGCGGGCGCGAACTGCGTCGGCATCCCGCTCACCTTCCGCCTGCCGACCAACATTCCGGCCACGCTCGGCAAGCAGAACAACGTGACCGACAAGTGGACCGGCCGCATGACGCTCAACTGGACGCCGCACCTGTCCTGGACCGACCAGACCCTCGTCTATGCGACGCTGTCGCGCGGCGAGCTGGCCGGCGGCGTCAACAAGGCGCAAGGAACCGCGACGCTGGTCGTGCCGTCGGTCTATCAGCCGGCGACGGTCGATGCGGTCGAGGTCGGGGCCAAGAACACCCTGCTC
>CAYXMO010000669.1:0-1725 GCA_964465935.1 uncultured Rhizobium sp. | reverse complement strand
CTAGAATCCAACGGAGACCTGTGTGGAAACCGACCTTCTGTTCAAGGACCTCCTGGTGCTGGATTGCGCAAGCTTCGTCGCGGGGCCGGCGGCGGCGACCATTCTGTCCGACTTCGGCGCCCGCGTGATCAAGATCGAACCGCCGGGCGCCGGCGATTCCTATCGCCAGCTCATGAAGATGCCGGGAACGCCGGCCGCCGAACGCGACTATTACTGGACGCTGGACAACCGCAACAAGGAGAGCCTGGCGCTCGACCTCAAGCAGGAGGCGGGGCAGAAAATCCTGCGCCAGCTGATCGCGCGTGCCGATGTGTTCGTGACGAACTTCCCAGGACCGATCCGCGACCGCCTGCATCTGCGGCCCGACGACGTGCTGCCGCTGAACGAGCGCATCATCTACGCCTCGCTGACGCCCTATGGCGAGGAGGGACCGGAGAAGGACCGCACCGGCTACGATTCGACCGCCTGGTGGGCGCGCTCCGGATTGATGAGTTCGGTGCGCGCCACCGCCGACGCGGAGCCGGCGCGCTCGATCCCGGCGATGGGCGATCATCCGACCGCGGTGTCGCTGTTCGCCTCGATCATGGTGGGCCTCTATCGGCGGCAGATCACCGGCAAGGGCGGCGTGGTCTCGACCTCGCTGCTGGCCAACGGGCTGTGGTCGGCGGGGTGCTACATCCAGGCGGCGCTGTGCGACGCGGTGTTTCAGCCGCGGGCGCCGCGCTACAGCCGCAGCGCACTGCTGGAGGTCTATCGCTGCCGCGACGACCGCTGGTTCATGTTCTCGATGGTCAACCAGGCGCGCGAATGGCCGCTGCTGCTCGAAGCCATCAACTGCACGCACTGGGCGGACGATCCGCGCTTCGCCACGCCCGCGGCGCGGCAGGAGAACGCCGAGCACCTGGCGCGCTTCCTCGAAGCGATTTTCGCCACCGACGATTGGGCGCATTGGCGGGCACGCTTCCTGGCGCATGGCGTCACGGTCGGGCCGATCTCCGAACCGCAGGACCACATCGACTGCCCGCAGGTCGCGGCGAACGGCCTGTTGCCGGCGTTCGCCGACACGGCCGGCCTGCGCACCATCGACAGTCCGGTGCGCGTCGCCGATGCGCCCAAAGTGGCGCCGCGCATGGCACCCAGGATCGGCCAGCACAGCGACGCGATCTTAAGCGATCTCGGCTACGCGCCATCCGCCATCGCGGAGCTGGCGCGTAGCGGCGTGGTGGAGCGCGGAGCCTAAGCGCCTTCGGTGTCGACGGTCGCCTGCATCGCAGGAGCATAGCGGGCGCCGCTGACGGTGTTCGCGTTCACGATCGCTTCGAGCTGTTCGACCACATCGGGGTCGAGATCGATTTCGGCGGCCAACGCGTTCTCTTCCATGTGCTCCGGACTGGTGGTGCCGGGGATGGGCACGATGATCTCGTCCTTCTGCAGCAGCCAGGCAAGGCAGAGCTGCGCCGGGGTGCAGCCGACCGAGCCTGCGAGCGCGGCGAATTTCGCGAACATCGCCAGATTCGCCTGGAAGGCTTCGCCCTGGAAGCGCGGCATGCCGGCGCGGAAATCGCCGGGCGGCAGCGCCGAAGCATCGGGCACGCCGCCGGCAAGGAATCCGCGCCCGACCGGGCTGAAGGCGACGAAGGCGATGTTGAGCTCGCGGCAGGCGTCGAGCACCGCGATCTCCGGATTGCGCGTCCAGGGCGAATATTCGGTCTGCAGCGCCGCGAT
>CAYXMO010000668.1:0-1733 GCA_964465935.1 uncultured Rhizobium sp. | reverse complement strand
CCGCTGGGAACGCGAGATCGCGAAAAATCTTGAGCTGGATGCGCCCTACAGATGAGGACGAAGCTCCACACCACCCACCTCGTCATGGCCGGGCTTGCTTGCCGCGCCGAAGCGCAACGTAGGCGGGACCCGGCCACCCATCGGCGCGCGTCCGCGCGCCAAAAAGACTCACGCGGAGCCGCGGAGCCGCGGAGTCGCGCACGCACCTCGGCTTCTCAGCGCCTCCGCGTGAATCCTTTCGCTGCGGTGGAGGGGTAGGATGCTGCTGCAGCAAATCGCCTTCTACGCCTTCTCGACGATCCTGATCGCCTCCGCGCTCAGCGTCGTCGTCGCGCGCAATCCGGTGCATTCGGTGTTCTTCCTGATCCTCGCCTTCTTCAACGCCGCCGGCCTGTTCGTCCTGCTCGGCGCCGAGTTCCTGGCGATGATCCTGGTCATCGTCTATGTCGGCGCCGTCGCGGTGCTGTTTCTGTTCGTCGTCATGATGCTCGACATCGATTTCGCCGAGCTCAAGAAGGGCGCCCAGCAATACATCCTGGTCGGCGCCGGCGTCGGCATCGTGCTGCTGCTCGAGCTGATCGGCACCACCTGGCTGTGGAAGTTCTCGGCCCTGGCGCCGTCGGTGCTGGCACATCCGACCCCGGCAAGCCTCAGCAACACCGAAGCCATCGGCCGCATCCTCTATACCGACTATGTCTACTACTTCCAGATCGCCGGCCTGGTGCTGCTGGTCGCGATGATCGGTGCCATCGTGCTGACGCTGCGCCACCGTCCCGGCGTGCGCCGTCAGAACATCGGCCGCCAGAACGCGCGCACCATGGACGAGGCGATGACGGTGGTCGACGTCAAGCCGGGGCAGGGGGCTTAGGATGGGAATCGGACTGGGCCACTATCTCTTCGTCGCGGCGCTGCTCTTCACCATCGGCGTCTTCGGCATCTTCCTGAACCGCAAGAACATCATCGTCATCCTGATGTCGATCGAGTTGATCCTGCTTGGCGTCAACATCAACTTCGTGGCGTTCTCGTCCTTCCTGCACGACCTCGTCGGCCAGGTCTTCGCGCTCTTCATCCTCACCGTCGCGGCCGCGGAAGCCGCCATCGGGCTCGCCATTCTCGTCGTTTATTTCCGCAACCGCGGCACCATCGCCGTGGAAGACGTCAACCTGATGAAGGGCTAGGCTCGGTGTACGCAGCGATCGTCTTCCTCCCCGTCATCGCCAGCGTCATCGCCGGCCTGCTCGGCCGCGTCATCGGGGCGCGCGCCTCCGAGCTCGTCACCACCGGCGCGCTGCTGCTCGCGGCCGTGCTTTCGGGCTTTGCCTTCTACGACGTCACGATCCTGGGCCATTCGCATCTCGTCCAGGTGCTGCCTTGGGTCTATTCCGGCGATTTGCGCGTCGACTGGGCGATCCGGGTCGATGCCTTGACCGGCGTCATGCTGGTCGTTGTCACCGGGGTCTCGTCGCTGGTCCACGTCTACTCCATCGGCTACATGGCCGAGGACCCCAGCCGCCCGCGCTTCTTCTCCTATTTGTCGTTCTTCACCTTCGCGATGCTGATGCTGGTGACGGCGAACAACTTCCTGCAGATGTTCTTCGGCTGGGAAGGCGTCGGCGTCGCCTCCTACCTGCTGATCGGCTTCTGGTACAAGAAGCCCGAAGCCAACGCCGCCGCGATCAAGGCCTTCATCGTCAACCGCGTCGGCGATTTCGGCTTCGCGCTCGGCATCTTCG
>CAYXMO010000667.1:0-1745 GCA_964465935.1 uncultured Rhizobium sp. | reverse complement strand
CCTCATGCTCTTATGTCCGTTTTCAAGGATCGGGGTGAGCGGTTTTTGCCCCGTCGCTGTTCGGGCGGGCTGATGGAAGCGATGGGCCGGCGCACAGGCCTGGGAGCGGGCTCGCTCGCGACGGTTGATCATTCTCTGATACGCGGGTCGACCGCATGACCACCAGTTCGTCGCGGGGCTGCCTTGGACTGAGGGCGAGTGTTGGCGAGAAGCCGCTCCAGCATGAGGTGAAGGGTTCCCCTGACCTGCGGCCCGCTCCCAGAATGGTGCGCCGGCGTGATGTCGGGTGTTGGCGGAGGGGGTGGCGGAATATGGTTCGGCAGCAGGCCGTGGCGCTGCCGGTCGGCGGGTGCTTGCGGTCGGGGGGCGCGTCCCGCCGGCGGCTGGGCGCGCGCCCTCGAGCCTGGCACCCGAGCGGTCATCGGCTCCCCAGCCTGTACCGCGGCTCCAGCGTAGCACCGCGCCATATCCTGACACCCGACTTAAATACCCCCCTTTGGGCCCTACCGCTTCGCCGGCGGCTGTGGCGTGGTCGCGGTCGGGCCGGCGACCTGGGCGATCGCCCAGGCGAAGCCGCTGAGCTCGCGGGCAATTGCGGCGACGGCGATGACCGGGCGCTTGCCGCGGGCGATCAGCCGGCGATAGCGCTGGCTCAGCCGATGACGGGCCTTGGTGGCGATGGCGACGACGGCTGGGGCGTGACGCGCCGTGTCGCTCGGCGCCCGGGCCGGCCGGCTGTAGGTCCAGGCGGCCTCGATCAGCGCCTTGCGGGTGCGCCCGTTGCCGGCCTTGGTCAAGCCGCCGCGCCGCACCTTGTCGCCGGTGGACGACTCGCTCGGCACCAGCCCGAGATAGGCCATCAGCTGGCGCGGCGTGGCAAAGCGGCGGGGATCGCCGATCTCGACCGCCAGCGTGGCGGCGTTGATCAAGGCGAAGCCGCGCAGCGCCTGCAGGGCGTCGACCAGCCAGGCGAGCGACCAGCCGGGCACCAGCTCGGCGATGTGATCGGTCAGCCGATCGCGCCGCGCGATGGCTTCGTCGAGCGCCTGCAGCGCCTCGCCGAGCATCAGGCGATGGGCCGCCAGCGGCAGCGCCGCCGCCCGCTGGCCGAGCCAGGCGCGATGCTTCCGGGTCCACGGCTTGCCGGCATAGCGGATGTCCTGGCGCAGCAGGAAGCCGCTGATCCGTTGGCGACAGCGCACCAGGTCGCCGGCGGCGGCTCCTCGCGCACGCACCAGATCGCGCATCGCCTCGTGCGCCGGCTCGGGCACCCACACCGCCGTCAACTCGCCGGCCCGCAGCAGGCGCGCCAGCATGATCGCATCGCGCCGGTTGGTCTTGACATGATCCCCCGGCCGCCGCGGCGTCAGCGACGGCGCCACCACCGTGCACCGCACCCCCGCTTGGCCGTTCAGCAGCCGATCCAGCCCGTAGCCGCACGGCCCCGCCTCGTAGCACATCTCCAGATCCCGGCCGCCGGCCTGCAAGCGCTTGACCAGCCGCAACACCGACCGCGCATCGTTGGCCAGCTTGCCCCAGGCGCGAACCTCGCCACCCGGAAGCGCCTCGGCCAGCGCAACCGCGATCGACTTCTTGTCTGTATCCAAACCAACGTAAAGCGTATCCTTGATCATGAGCGGTCTCCCATGCGTGAGGCTCGGCGCTGGTCCATCCAGCGCAACCCTCGTTGTCGCATGCGACGAGACCGCTCACCTCTTCCTCCTCACACGGACATAGGGACTGAG
>CAYXMO010000666.1:0-1746 GCA_964465935.1 uncultured Rhizobium sp. | reverse complement strand
TGCGCGACGGCTTCTACGTCAATCTCGGCATCGGCATCCCGACGCTGGTGGCGAACTACATCCCCGACGGCATGGACGTCACGCTGCAATCGGAGAACGGCATGCTCGGCATGGGGCCGTTCCCGCGCGAGAACGAGGTCGATCCCGACCTGATCAACGCCGGCAAGCAGACCATCACCGAGCTCGACCGCACCTCGTACTTCTCCTCCGCCGACAGTTTCGCGATGATCCGCGGCGGCCATATCGACCTGTCGATCCTGGGCGCGATGGAAGTGTCGGAGGACGGCGACCTCGCCAACTGGATGGTGCCGGGCAAGCTGGTCAAGGGCATGGGCGGCGCGATGGATCTCGTCGCCGGCGTCAAGCGCTGCGTCGTGACCATGGATCACACCGACAAGGCCGGCAATTCCAAGCTGCTCAAATCCTGCACCTTGCCGCTGACCGGCAAGGCCTGCGTCCACCGCATCATCACCAATCTAGGCGTGTTCGACGTCGTGCCCGGCGGCCTCAAGCTTGCCGAACTCGCACCCGGCGTGACGCGCGACGAAGTCGGCGCCAAGACGCAAGCGACGCTGGTGTAAAAGAGGTCTCTCTCTTGGGTTCGCCGGAGGAGGCCGAAGCGCGGGGGCGACCCAAACGGAATGCCAGGTTCTAGATGTCCCTCAGCGCGGCGCAAATGATGGCGCGGTCTTCGTCACTGACGCTCCAGGCCTTTTCAACCGCTGCGATAATGTCCTTGACGGCTTTTTGCGCGATGGTGCCGATGATGCCCCTTTCGCGGAGCGATTGCTGCACGACGTAGTCATCCAGATCGAGAGGCGCGCCGCATTCCAAATAGCTATCTCGTTTCAGGAAATCGTGATCCTTGGCAAGCAGCAAGACGGGTTGCTGCCATTTCGGTTCGCTATTGATTCGAAAGAAATAGCCTTGCACCGGCGCGACCGAGACCACCATCTTTGGACCCGGCGGCTTGATGGTCTGGTCGGGAATCCAGATCACTTCCAGGGCGAGCAGCACCGCTAGAGCCTGAGATGTCGTCCGGCTTCGCGCAAATATGCGATCCGTTCTTCTCTATCCGGCGTGTTGTCCTCGAACATGTCCTCGTAGCGCATGATTCCCAGATCGGCGGCTTGCCAATCCTTGCCGTGTGTCAGCGCGGTGCGGCCATTGAAGGTCAACCCCTTCGACAATTCGAAAGCCCGCTTTATGGCCTCCAGATCCGTCGGCGAGAGCGAGCGCAAATCCGGCTCTGCATTGTCGGCCAGCACCAGTCTGAAGCCTTCGTGCAGTTGCCAGGGATATCTGGCGGCATCCAGTTCGGGCAACCAGAGTGGGTCGCCTTTCGCCATTTCGTAAATTTCGAGCGGAACCGGGCCGAACCGCATCGCACGATACGTTGCACCGAATATAGGCCTGCCAAATTTGTTCAGATGCTCGCGATCGGAAAAATAGCAAGCCTTCAGAACAGTATGTAGGTCGACGCCCGGCTGCTCCTTGATCATCCAATGGAGCGCGGCGCGCGCTTTGGTGGGCGAAAATTTAAACCTGATAACGGCCATCGCTGCATTCTCTAATAAAACGTCATAAAAATCAAGGGGTTAATCAGAATCGGAATCAAGGACTTAGCGGCGATGGAACGCCATTCCGCGTTCGAGCTCGCCACAAAACGTCAGCCCCCCGGCCCCTGCACTGTCAGGCCGGCGGCGCGCAGGTGGTCGAGCACGCCGCCCTTGCGCAGGAAGAAAC
>CAYXMO010000665.1:0-1749 GCA_964465935.1 uncultured Rhizobium sp. | reverse complement strand
TCCTGGCGTTGGCCGGATGCGTCGGTGCTGTAGGCGGCAATCGTCAGCCGGCTGGATCAAAGATCAACTGAAGGCGCTAGCCATTGGGCTCGCCATGAGCATCGGCGCGGTAGAAGTCATTTACGCATTGCTGCGTGCGCGACCGGATCATTGGTGGATGTATGCCGCCCTCAGTTTCATTGCATTCGTTGTCGTTATGACCAACTTAGCTCCGGTCCTCCTCCTCCCACTCTTTTTCAAATTCAAGCCCGTCGAGAATGAGGATCTCCAAAAACGAGTGGCTCGACTCGCCGGACGCACGAACACGAGAGTATGCGGCATCTTTGAATGGTCTCTGGGAAGGAAAACGGGGAAGGCCTGTTGCACGATCGGAACACCCGAACCTTCGGCCCGGTTCGCGGTGCGATAGGCGCCGCCTTTCACCGTGCCTTCGGTCGCCAGCACGGCGATCGGTCCGGCCGGCGACGCCGCCAGCGCCGCGTGCGCGCCGGGCGCGATCACGCCGATCGCCGGCAACGGCGCCAAGGCTTCGGCGACCTGCGGCAGCGACACGCTCGCCGTGTTGCAGGCGATCACGACCAGCTTTACGCCCCGCGTCTCCAGCGCCTTCGCGGCCTGGATGGCATAGCGGCGCACCGTGTCGGCGCTCTTTGTCCCGTAAGGCAGCCGGGCCGTGTCGCCGAGATAGACGAAGCTTTCGCCCGGCAACCGTGCCATCAGCGCGCGCATCACCGTGAGCCCGCCCATGCCGGAGTCGAATACGCCGATGGGGCGCGGATCGCTCACTGGGGCGGATTGGCGAAATAGGCGGCGAGCACGCGCTCGTAAAGCGCGGTCAGCTTCTCGATCTCCGCCACCGGAACGCATTCATCGGCCTTGTGCATGGTGCTGCCGGGCAGGCCCATCTCGACCACGGGGCAGTGATCCTTGATGAAGCGCGCGTCCGAGGTGCCGCCGGTTGTCGACAGGTCGGGCACGCGTCCCGTCACCTCTTGCACCACCTGGCTCAGCATCGCCGTGAACGTCCCCGGCTTGGTCAGGAACGGCTCGCCGCTGGCATGCGCGTTCAGCGCGACGGCGACGCCGCGCGCTTTCGCCACCGCCGCCGCCTCGGCCTTGATATGCGCGATCAGATCGGCGCTTTTGTGGCGGTCGTTGAATCGGATATTGAAACCGGCGCGCGCCTCCGCCGGGATCACGTTGGTCGCTGGATTGCCGACGTCGACGGTGGTGAAGGCCAGGCTCGACGGATCGAAATGATCGGTGCCGTCGTCCAGTGTCCACGCCGCCAGCCGCGACACCAGCTCCGCCATCGCCGGGATCGGATTGTTGGCCTGGCGCGGATAGGCGGCATGGCCCTGCGTCCCCGTCACCGTCAGGCGCACATTCATCGTGCCGCGCCGCCCGATCTTGAGCACGTCGCCGGTCGCTGCCGTCGCGGTCGGCTCGCCGACGATGCAGTGGCTCAGACGCTCGCCTTGCTCCTTCAGCCACACCAGCATCTTCTTCGTGCCGTTGACGTTGGTGGGGCCTTCCTCGTCGCCGGTGATCAGGAGGCTGATCGAGCCATAAGGCTTGCCGGCCGCGATGAAGCGCGAAGCCGCCACTACGAAACACGCGATCGCCGACTTCATGTCGACGGCGCCGCGGCCGTAGAGGACGCCGTTCGCGATCGTCGCGGCGAAGGGATCGTACCGCCACAGCTTGGCGTCGCCCGGCGGCACCACGTCGGTGTGGCCGGCGAAGCAG
>CAYXMO010000664.1:0-1749 GCA_964465935.1 uncultured Rhizobium sp. | reverse complement strand
GAGATCCGCCTCCTTATTTCAGAGCGGCCCGGAAAACCCAAGCCGCCGCCACGAGGCGCCATATGTACACTCTTCGTTCTCTTTTGCAAGACACTGTTAGTAGGCTGAAATAACTGAAAAATACCATATCTTGTTCCTCTATTGTACCAGTCGCCCTTCGATCCGCTGGCCGGAAGAACAAAAGGGGAAGCCAAGAAGAATCAGCCGGCATCGCCGGGCCGCGTTCGGCCCGGGCGCCGCAGGTCCGACAGCAGCCGCGCCAGCGCCGCGGGCGCGGCTTCGGGGCTGAGCCCAAGATCGGCGAACTCGCCCTCCGCGATAGCGTCGGCGAGCCGCTCGATCTGGAACAGCAGCGGCGCCAACTGCTCGACCGTGCCGCCGCCGGCGAGCGCGATGGTCTTGTCGATCTGGCGGCGGCGGCTCTCGGCCCGCGCCTTGCGCATGGTGGGATTCTCGACCGACAGCGTGCGCAGCGAGCGGCGAAACAGCAGATAGGCGCGGTGATGCGCCACGATCGCCTGCGCCAGCGCCGCGGCGCCGGCGCGCTTTTCCACCAAGGCCGCGACGACCGCCGCTTCCTCGTCCTCCCAGCGGCGGTAGACGGCGGTGAAGATCGCGAGCTTGTCCGCGAAATGACGATAGAAAGTCTGCGGCGCGAAGCCGGCGCGGGCCGCGATCTTGTTCGTGTCGGTGCCGGCATAGCCGTGCGCCTTGAATTCGCGCGCCGCGGCGGCGAGCAGTTTCTCCTGGGTGTCGCCCGTGGCCACGATTCGCTCCTTGCCAGGTGATACTGCCATCACTATAAGTGATATCAATATCACCTGGAGACTTTCCATGATCCTGCAGCAGCCTGGGGCGCAAGACGGCGCGCGGACGCTGATGCTCGAGATCGGCGGCAGCTGGCTCGCGGTCACGCGCAGCGGACAAGGGCCGGCGATCGTCTGCCTGCATGCCATCGCCCATGGCGCGCGCGACTACTTGAAGTTCGCAGAACGCCTCGGCCACCGCTTTACCGTCTATGCCCTCGACTTTCCGGGTCATGGCCAGTCGCCTTTCGACGGCGTGGCGCCGACGCCGCAGCACTACGCGGCGCTGCTGGCGGGCGCCGTGGACGCGCTTGGCCTCAAGCGTTTCGGCCTCATCGGTTGCTCGATCGGCGGCGCCACCGCGATCCGTTATGCGGTGGATCACCCCGAACGCGTCGCGGCGCTGGCCCTATGCAACAGCGGCGGCCTGCAGAAGATCGGCCTGCTCGCGCGCCTCGTCTGCGGCCGCTATGCGCGTTTCTTTGCCAAGGGCGAGCGCGGCGACAAGGCTTATGCCGCGCGCTACCGCCGCTACTATCGGACCGTATTGCCGCTGGCGCCGGCGGCGTGGCGGCGCGAGGAGATCGTCGCCGACGCTTACAAGACGGCGGGCCTGCTGCGCCGGGCCTGGGAAAATTTCGCCAGGCCGCAGGCCGATCTGCGCGCCTTGATGCCCACGCTGAAATGTCCGGTGCTGTTCGCCTGGGCGAAGGACGACAAGGCCAACGCCTGGAGCCGCTGCAAAGCCGCGGCGTTTTCGGTTCCGGACCACACCATCGCGCTCTTCCCCGGCGGACATGCCGCGTTCCTGGAAGTGCCGGACGCGTTCGACACGGCGCTACTCGCGTTCGTCGCCGCCAAGGTGCCGCAAGCCGCGGTTTCCTGACCAGCGCAAACGCGGTCAAGACGGGCGCAGCGCCGCCTGCCATGATCGGCGGCATGG
>CAYXMO010000663.1:0-1750 GCA_964465935.1 uncultured Rhizobium sp. | reverse complement strand
CCGGCGCCAACGTCCTGGTCGCGCTGTTCACCGAGCGCGAGAGCCACGCCGTCTATTTCCTGCAAGAGCAGAACATGACGCGGCTCGACGCGGTCTCCTATATGAGCCACGGCATCGCCAAGCGCCCGGGCATGAGCCAGCAGAAGGCGGCCAAAGGCGCCGAGGAAGACGGCGAGGAGGGCGAGCCCAAGAACAAGCAGGGCACCGAGGCGCTCGAAGCCTATTGCGTGAACCTCAACGAGAAAGCCAAGGCCGGCCGCGTCGATCCCCTGATCGGCCGCCTCGCCGAGGTCGACCGCACCATCCAGATCCTGTGCCGCCGCCAGAAGAACAATCCCTTGTTCGTCGGCGATCCCGGCGTCGGCAAGACGGCGATCGCCGAAGGCCTGGCGCGCAAGATCATCAAGGGCGAAGTCCCCGAAGTGCTGCGCGGCAGCGTGATCTACGCCCTCGACATGGGCTCGCTGATCGCCGGCACCCGCTATCGCGGCGATTTCGAGGAACGCCTCAAATCGGTGGTGAAGGAACTGGAAGGGCTCAAGAACGCCATCCTGTTCATCGACGAAATCCACACCGTGATCGGTGCCGGCGCCACTTCCGGCGGCGCGATGGACGCCTCCAACCTGCTCAAGCCGGCGCTGCAGGCCGGCACGCTGCGCTGCATCGGCTCGACCACCTACAAGGAATACCGCCAGTATTTCGAGAAGGACCGCGCGCTCGTTCGCCGCTTCCAGAAGATCGACGTCGTCGAGCCCACGATCCCCGACACGATCAAGATCATGATGGGCATCAAGCCCTATTACGAGGAGTTCCACAAAGTCCGCTACACCTCCGATGCGATCAAGGCGGCGGTCGAGCTCTCGGCGAAATACATCAACGACCGCAAGCTGCCCGACAAGGCGATCGACGTGATCGACGAGGTCGGCGCCTCGCAGATGCTGCTGGCCGAGAACAAGCGCAAGAAAGTCATCGGCGTCAAAGAGGTCGAGGACGTGATCGCGACCATGGCGCGCATCCCGCCCAAGACCGTGTCGAAGGACGACACCGAAGCGCTGCGCACGCTCGAATCCGACCTCAAGCAAGCGGTGTTCGGCCAGGACAAGGCGCTGCACGCGCTGGCCTCGGCGATCAAGCTCGCCCGCGCCGGCCTGCGCCAGCCGGAGAAGCCGATCGGCTGCTACCTGTTCAGCGGCCCCACCGGCGTCGGCAAGACCGAAGCCGCCAAGCAGCTCGCCAAGACGCTCGGCGTCGAGCTGCTGCGCTTCGACATGTCGGAATATATGGAGCGTCACACCGTCAGCCGCCTGATCGGCGCGCCGCCGGGCTATGTCGGCTTCGACCAGGGCGGCCTCTTGACCGACGGCGTCGACCAGCATCCGCATTGCGTCCTGCTGCTCGACGAGGTCGAGAAGGCGCATCCCGACCTGTTCAACATCCTTCTGCAGGTGATGGACCACGGCAAGCTGACCGACCACAACGGCAAGAAGATCGACTTCCGCAACGTCGTCTTGATCATGACGACCAACGCGGGCGCGTCGGACGCCGCCAAGGAAGCCATCGGCTTCGGCCGCGGCAAGCGCGAAGGCGAGGACGAGGAAGCGATCAAGAAGCTGTTCACGCCGGAGTTCCGCAACCGCCTTGACGCGACGATCACCTTCGACGCGCTCTCCCGCGACACCATCGATCACGTGGTCGAGAAGTTCGTGCTCGAGCTCGAGGCGCAGCTGGTCGACCGCGACGTGACCTTCGA
>CAYXMO010000662.1:0-1753 GCA_964465935.1 uncultured Rhizobium sp. | reverse complement strand
GGAGCCGGCGCGGCTGCATTGCGGCGTGATGGCGGGGCCGCACACCTACAATTCCGCGACCGCGTTCGCGGCAATCTTCGGCGAACAAGGCGCAGGCCTGGTACGCAACAGCAGCGACATCGCCGCGCTGGCGGGCCGGCTGCTCGACGATCCCGCGGCCGTCAAGGCGCTGGGCGACGCCGCAGCGCGCGGTGCGGCGGCGCTGGGCGGCGCCGTGGAGAAGACCATCGCCGTCGTCGACTCGTTCCTGGCCGGCCATGCGCCCGCCTGACTTCTGGACCCGCAAGGATTTGGTCTCGCAGCTCGCGGTGGCGCTGCTGACGCCGTTCGGCTGGCTCTATGGCTGGAGCGTGCACTACCGCGAAGGCCACACCGCGACCTATCGCTCGACGGCGAGGGTGGTGTGCGCCGGCAATCTGACGGCGGGCGGCACGGGCAAGACGCCGATCGCGATGGCGATCGCGAAGGCGCTGCTCGCGCGCGGCGCCAAGCCCGTGTTTCTCACCCGCGGCTATGGTGGCAAGATCCGCGGGCCGGCCTTCGTGACGCCGGACGACCGCGCCATCCATGTCGGCGACGAGCCTTTGCTGCTGTCGACCGTGGCGCCGGTGATCGTGTCGGCGGACCGTGCCGCGGGGGCGCGGCTGGCCGAGCAGAACGGCTTCGACACCATCGTGATGGACGACGGGCACCAGAATTTCTCGCTGGCGAAGGACTTGTCGCTGGTGGTGGTCGACGCAGAGGCCGGCTTCGGCAACAGCCGCGTGCTGCCGGCCGGACCGCTGCGCGAGAAGGTAGCGCAGGGGCTCGCCCGTGCCGATGCGGTGATCGTGAGCGGCGAGGGCAAAGGGCCCGCGCTTGGCGCCTTCAAGGGGCCGGTCCTGCGCTGTGCGATGGTCCAGGACAACGAGATGCTGGCCAAGGGCGCGCGCGTCGTCGCCTTCGCCGGCATCGGGCGGCCGGAGAAGTTCTTCGCTTCGCTCGAGGCGCTGGGCGCAACCATCGTCGAGCAGCGCGCCTATGGCGACCATCATATCTACACGCAATCGGAGATGGCGCGCCTCAAAGCGCGGGCGCGCGCCGAAGACGCGCTCCTGGTTACTACCGAGAAAGATTTCGTGCGCCTGACGCCGGCGGAACGCGAAGGCATCGTGCCCCTGCCGGCGCATACGGTGTTCGCCGATCCGCCCGCCCTGGAGGCCTTGCTTGACAGGCTGATCCGCCCTGCGCTACCGCCCTTCGCATCATGAACGGCAAGACACCGGCTCCCCTGACGCTGGGCGAGAAGCTGCGCTACGGCCTGGAAGCCGCGGCGTTCTTCGCCGGCATCGGCTTCTTCCGGCTGATCGGGCTGAACGCTTCGTCGGCACTGGGCGGCTTCGTCGGGCGGCACGGCTTTTATCGCGTGCGCGGCATCATGAACCGGGCGCGCGCCAATCTGCGCGCGACGTTTGCGGACAAGTCGCCGGACGAGATCGAGACCATCGTGCGCGAGATGTGCGATAATCTCGGGCGCACCGTCGCCGAATACGCGCATCTCAAGAAATTCTCGATGCACAGCGCCAACCCGCGTCTGGAGATCGCCGGCCGCGACATCGGCGACGCCATCACCCAGAGCGGCAAGGGCGTTATGTTCTTCTCCGGCCATCTCGCCAATTGGGAGATGATGCCGTTCATCGCCACCCAGCTCGGCTATGCCGGCGGCGAGGTCTACCGGCCGCAGAACAATCCCATCATCGACCGCTGGCTGGTG
>CAYXMO010000661.1:0-1753 GCA_964465935.1 uncultured Rhizobium sp. | reverse complement strand
AAGTCCGGCGGCCGGTCCTGACCGAGGCTGCTGTTGTCAGCATGGTTCCTGACACAGCCGCGACAATCGGGACGAGCGGAAAAGCCTCTCGTTTTCGCCGCGCCCTTTCAGTAGCGTAAGCCTAAAGGACATTGCCGAACGCAGCCGCAGCGCTGCGCGGCGGGAGGCAGCATGAACCGCATCGATACCAGCGATCCCAAATTCCTCGAGCCGCTGCTGGCTCATGCCGGCGCCGGCATGGTCAGTGCGTTCTGGGCGCAGATAAAACCCGACGCGACCGCGATCTGGGACCGCTTCGGCGCCCACTCCTACGCCAAGGTCAACGGCAATTCGAACCGGCTAGCGCGGGTGCTGCGCGGCGCCGGCCTGAAGCCCGGAGACGCGGTGGCGCTGTTCTGCTCCAACCGCGCCGAATTCGTCGAGACGCTGAACGCGACGCGGCGCTCGGGCCTGCGCGTGACGCCGGTCAACTGGCACCTTCAGACCGACGAGATCGCCTATATCCTGAACGACTGCGAAGCCAAGGTGCTGGTCGCCGAGACCAAATTCGACACCATCCGCGAGGCGGTGAAGCAGGCGCCCGGCATTGGGCTGAAGCTCTCGGTCGGCGGCGTCGCCGACGGCTTCGAGGACTATGAGAGCGCGATGGACGGGGTCGACGCGCGCGACCTGCCCGATCCGATGATGGGCAGCCAGATGCTCTACACCTCCGGCACCACGGGGCGGCCCAAGGGCGTGCACCGGCCGCACGGCGTCGCGACGCCGCCGCAATTCGAGGGCTCCAACGCGCAATATACTCCGTCTACGGACGTTCAGATGTGCGCCGGCCCCGGCTATCACGCTGCCCCGCTCGCCTTCGACATCGCGATCCCGCAGGCGTCGGGCATTCCCATCGCCTTCATGGGCGAGCGCTGGGACACCGAGGAAGTCTTGCGCACCATCCAGAGCCGGCGCGTGAGCCATGCCCATCTGGTGCCGATCATGATGCAGCGCCTGCTGGCGGCGCCGGCGGAGCTGAAGAAGAAGTACGATCTGTCGAGCCTGAAGTTCATCGTCCATGGCGCGGCGCCCTGCCCGCCCGAGGTCAAGCGCGCGATGATCGAATGGCTGGGGCCGATCCTGTTCGAGTACTATGCGGGCTCCGAAGGCGGCGCGGGCTTCGCGATCCGTTCCGAGGAATGGCTGGCCAAGCCCGGCAGCGTCGGCAAGCGCCCCACCCTGCTGCGCGTCAAGATCATGGACGACGAAGGCAACGAGCTGCCCAACGGCCAGGCGGGGCTGATCTATCACGAGACGCAGAAGCTCAACCCGTTCCAGTACTACAAGGACGAGAAGAAGACGGCGGCGTCGCATCGCGGCGACTTCTTCACCCTGGGCGACATCGGCTATTTCGACGAGGACGACTATCTGTTCCTGACCGGCCGCTCGGCGGAGATCATCATCTCCGGCGGCGTGAACATCTATCCCCAGGAAGTCGACAACGAGATCATCAAGCACGACGCGGTCGAGGACGTCTGCACCATCGGCGTGCCCAACAAGGAATGGGGCGAAGAGGTCAAGAGCGTGATCATGCTGAAGCAGGGTTACGCCGCGAGCGACGCGCTGAAGAAGGAGATCCTGGACTTCGTGCGGCCGCGCCTGGCGGGGTTCAAGGTGCCGCGCTCGATCGACTTCGTCGCCGAACTGCCGCGCAGCGCCGCGGGCAAGATCAAGCGCGGCGAGGTGAGAAAGCCGTTCTGGGAGGGGCGGAAGG
>CAYXMO010000660.1:0-1756 GCA_964465935.1 uncultured Rhizobium sp. | reverse complement strand
GGCGGCGCGCGGCATTTCCTGCGCGATACGCGCGTTCAGAACGGCATCCTGTTCGCCGGCGCGAGCCAACGCGGCAACGCCGATGCTCAGCAGGAGCACGAGCGCCAGGGCGGCGAGCACCACGTTGCCCCAGCCCTTCCACAGGCGCGCCAGCAGCGCGGCGCGGTCGACCGGAAAGTGCCGCCAGTCGGCTTCCGCCGCATCGGTGCCCAGCGCGATCGCCGCCGGGCGCAGCCCCGCGCTCGCGGCAAAGGCGATCGCTTCGTCGACGACGCGGCGGCGCACCGCCCGCGAGCCCAGCTCGACCCGGTTCGTCGCCTTGTCGGCGCGGCTGACGGCGACGTCGAAATAGAGTTCGGCCGGCGGCACCGGACTGAGGCGCTTGAGCTCAAAACCCATGGCGCCGCGCAACGCGCGGTTCGACGTCTTGGGCAGCCGCGCCCGCGACCGCAGGATCGCGTCTTCGCTCACGAGCAGCACGCAGTCGGCGCGGCCGCGGCGCAGCGCGCCGGCTTGTCCCAGCCGGGTCGCCAGGCCGTCGGCGCCGTCGGCGTTGCGTTCGAACGCGCCGAGATTTTCGCTCCGGCCGTCTTGCGCATATGTGGCGACGACCTGTAGCGGCGAAATCTGCAGAACGACCGGCGGCAATAGCGGCCGGCGCAACCCGGCGATGCTTTCGGCGGTCCACCCCGCCAGCTCCAGGCGCCAATTGGCGAGCACCAGCGTCACCGCATCGCGCCAGCTTTCGGTCTCAGTGCCGATCGGCTCGACGCTCATGGCCGGCCCTGGCAGTCATGGCTGAGCAGATCGACGACGCAGTTCATCGCCGCCGTGATCTTGGGCGCGACGATGAGATCCGGCCAGGACATCCGGGGATCGGTCAGACGCAGATGGACGCGAATAAGCTGCGGCAGGCGGCGCTGGGATTTCCAGGTCGCATGCCAGGCCGGCGTCCGGTCGCCGTCGGCCTGTCCGTAATAGCGGAAGTCGAGATCGGCGGCACCGTGCAGCAGGGCCTGGGTATGGATCGCGGCATCGACGGCCAGCTCGCTGCTGCGTGCGAGCGAAAGGCTGGAGTCGCTTGCTTCGGCATAGACCCGCACCCGGGTCATCCCACCGTCGCCGTTTCCGGCGAGCGACAGCAAGGTAAGATCGTGTTCTTCGCCGTCAAACGCGACCGCGCGGCATCCCGTGCCGCACGTCTGCCCCAAGGGATAGGCGTGCTCGATCGCGTCCTGCAGCGCGCCTTGCGCGGCGCGGACGAAATTGGCGTCCGCGGTGACCTCCTGCGACCGTTCCCAGGCGCGCGATCCGAATTTGAGGCTGCCGAACAGCAGGATCATCAGGAAGCCGAGCAGCGTCATCGCGACCAGCAGCTCGACCAAGGTGAAGCCGTCGTCGGTTCTTCTAGCGTCCGCCATGGTCCACCGTCAGCGGCGCGAAGCGCAAGGTGGTCAAAGACAGCGAGCGCTGATCGCTACCGCTCGTCCAGCGCACCGTCGCGATCACCTGCACCGGCGCCGGGTGCCAGGCCTTGCGCTCGTCCGCGCTTCCGAACGGTACCAGCCGCAGCGTCCAGGCCAGGCCGTCCGCTGTCACGCCTTGCTGCGTATCGCTGCCGCCCGTTTGCGCCGCCGCCTGTGCCAGCAGCGATTGCGCCAGGACCCTGGCATGCATCTGCGCTGTGTTCAGGCGCATGCGGTCCAGGGCTTGCGAGAAACCGGCGAACAGAACGCCGAGCGACAGGCTCAGAATC
>CAYXMO010000659.1:0-1762 GCA_964465935.1 uncultured Rhizobium sp. | reverse complement strand
TCTGGGTGAAATAGCCGATCTCCACCGCCGTGATGGCGCGCGCGAGTTCGAAAAGTTCGAGTTCGGTCATGAAGTCTCCCGGTGCAAAATTCTAGCGAGAGGGATGGCGCACGTCATCAGGCGTCATGCTAAATTGCCGCCATGACCGAAGACTTGATCCGCGCGAGCAAATTTCTCGCGCTCGTCCTGCGCCACCAGCCGGAAACGATCGGACTTGCGCTCGATGAAGAGGGCTGGGCTGACATCGCGGCTTTAATCGCCGGGGCGGCGCGCGAAGGCCGCAAGTTGGACAAGGCTCTGATCGTGCGGGTGGTCGAAACCAACGACAAGAAGCGGTACGCCATATCCGAGGACGGTCTGCGTATCCGCGCTGTACAAGGACATTCGACACAAAGCGTGAACCTGACTCATGTCGAGAAGGAGCCGCCGTCACCGCTCTACCATGGAACCGCGACGCGCTTTCTGGACTCGATCATGGCCGAAGGACTGCGTCCCGGTTCGCGCCATCACGTCCATCTTTCGGTGGACGTCGAGACGGCCTTGAAGGTCGGTAAACGCCACGGGAAGCCCGTTGTCTTGCTGGTCGACGCTGCCGCGTTGCGAGCCGCGGGCGAGAGGTTTTATGTCTCGGAAAACGGCGTCTGGCTGGTTGCCGCTATTCCGGCGCACTATCTGACACTTTTGGATCTGAAAGCGAAATAGCGGTTCAGGAGCACGAACGCGCCGCCAACCAGGGCGTCTGTTCAATCCTGATCCATCTTCAGCGCGGCGATGAAGGCTTCCTGCGGGATGTCGACCTTGCCGAACTGGCGCATCTTCTTCTTGCCCTCTTTCTGCTTGTCGAGGAGCTTGCGCTTGCGGCTGATGTCGCCGCCATAGCATTTCGCCGTCACGTCCTTGCGCAGCGCGCTCAGCGTCTCGCGGGCGATGATCTTGCCGCCGATCGCGGCCTGGATCGGGATCACGAACATGTGGCGCGGGATCAGCTCCTTGAGCTTCTCGCACATGGCGCGGCCGCGGCCTTCGGCGCGCTGCTTGTTCACGATCATCGACAGCGCATCCACCGGATCGCCGTTGACCAGGATCGACATCTTGACGAGGTCGCCTTCCTCATAGCCTTCGATGTGATAGTCGAACGAGGCATAGCCGCGGCTCACCGACTTCAGCCGGTCGTAGAAATCGAACACCACTTCGTTGAGCGGCAGGTGATAGACCACCATCGCGCGGCTGCCGGCATAGGTGAGCTCGACCTGGCGGCCGCGGCGGTCCTCGCACAGCTTCAGCACGGCGCCCAGATGCTCGTCGGGCACCAGGATCGTCGCCTTGATCCACGGCTCCTCGATCTTCTCGATCTTCATCACGTCGGGCATGTCGGCTGGGTTGTGCAGCTCCATCATCGTGCCGTCGGTCAGATGGATGTGATAGATCACGCTCGGCGCAGTGGCGATGAGGTCGAGGTTGAACTCGCGCTCCAGCCGCTCCTGCACGATTTCCAGATGCAGCAATCCCAAGAAGCCGCAACGGAATCCGAAGCCGAGCGCGGCACTCGTCTCCATCTCATAGGTGAAGCTGGCATCGTTGAGATGCAGCTTGGCGAGGCCGTTGCGCAAGTCCTCGAACTGCGCCGCGTCGACCGGGAACAGGCCGCAGAACACGACCTGCTGCGCCGGCTTGAAGCCGGCGAGCGGCGCTGTGGTGCCCTTCTTTTCGTCGGTGATGGTGTCGCCGACCTGGGTGTCGGCGACCTGCTTGATCTGCGCCG
>CAYXMO010000658.1:0-1773 GCA_964465935.1 uncultured Rhizobium sp. | reverse complement strand
ACCCCGAACTTCGGCCGCAAGTCGCTGAACGAGATCAAGGCGGTGCTCGCCGAGATGGGCCTGCACCTGGGCATGGAAGTGCCGGGCTGGCCGCCGGAGAACATCGAAGACCTCGCCAAGCGTTACGAAGACCAGTACTGACCCTTCGAGGCATTCCGCGAAGCGCGGAATGCTCCTCAGGGTGACGCAGTTGAATATGAGTTTTTGAATAGCCGTCATCCTGAGGTGCGAGCCGAAGGCGAGCCTCGAAGGACGACGGCGGAGAACCGAGAGACGTCACATGCGCCATCGCAATCAAGGCCGTAAGCTCAACATCACCACCTCGCACCGCACCGCCATGTTCGCGAACATGATGGCGGCGCTGATCAAGCACGAGCAGATCAAGACCACGCTGCCCAAGGCCAAGACGATCCGTCCGGTGATGGAAAAGCTCGTCACCTTGTCGCGCCGCGGGCCCAAGGACCTGCACGCCCGCCGCCAGGCGCTGGCCCAGATCCGCGACGCCGAGCAGGTCACCAAGCTGTTCGACGTCATCGGCCCGCGCTACGCCGCGCGTCCCGGCGGCTATACCCGCGTGCTCAAGGCCGGCTTCCGCCACGGCGACAACGCTCCGATGGCTTTCATCGAGTTCATCGACCGCGACGAAGACGCCAAGGGCCAGAATTCCGGCCCGGTGGAAATCAAGGACGAGGACGGCGACGACTAATCCTCGCCTCCGTCACGTCTTGCATCGGATTGAAGGGCGGCTCGCAAGGGCCGCCCTTTTCGTTGCGCGTCAGAACCAATGCGCGATCTGGGCGAACAGCCATCCGAGCGCCGGCACGCCCAGGAAAATCAGGAGCAGCGGCAGGAACGGGATGCGGCCGAGCCGCAGATAGGGCCGGGCCAGGCGCTCGGGCAGGAAGCCGGCGGCGACGCTGGCGCCGTCGAGCGGCGGGATGGGCAGGATGTTGAACGCCGCCAGCACCAGATTGGTCGTCACCAGCACGTCGAGCGCCCCGGTCAGCCAGCCGGTCTCTGCGGCTACGATCCGCGTCACGGACAGGATGGCCGCGAACAGGATCGCCAGCGCCAGGTTGCTTGCCGGACCGGCCGCCGCGACCAGCGCCATATCGCGCCTCGGATTGCGGAAATTCTGGGAGCGGACCGGCACCGGCTTGGCGTAGCCGAACAGAAAGGGCGAATGGGCGAACAGCAAGGCCGCCGGCAGCAGGATCGTTCCGAACGGATCGATGTGCTTGATCGGGTTGAGGGTCAGCCGGCCCCGCTCGAACGCCGTGCGGTCGCCCAGGCGATAGGCGACATAGCCATGCGCGGCTTCGTGCACCGTGAAGCCGATGAGCACGGCCACGGCCAGCATGGCGATTTCGGCGATGGTCAAGGCGGCAATTCTCCTGTCGAGATGGCGATACTAGGCCGCCGGCCATGCCCGCGACAGATGCCGGCCAGCCGCCCGGCTAGCCCACACCTGCCACGGCGGCCGAACGGGCACAACACCGCCCAGCGCCTTGCGCGGGCAGGCGACGCGCGTGAACAAGAATCCATCTGCGCGGCGCTCGCCGCTTGGCAGAATGACCTTGATAGTCCTCACTTTCGCCACGCTTTGATTTAGATTGGCGGCGGCTCGCGCAAGCGGCCTTCGATTCAGCCAACAACACGGACCGCCCATGACGCTTCGTTCGCTCGCCGCCGCTTTCGTCCTTCTCGCGCTCGCTGCGCCCGCTCTGGCCGATCCGCCGCGCGCCGTGCCCGGCTCGATGCCGCAGGTCCAGC
>CAYXMO010000657.1:0-1775 GCA_964465935.1 uncultured Rhizobium sp. | reverse complement strand
CTCATGACCCCTCCGTCGCCGTATGACGGCGACACCTGTACCTCTTCCAGACGGTCCCTGAGTAGTAGGAGCGGCGCGTGGGGATAGGTCCCCACGGGTGACGGCCCGAGTGTCGTATCCTGCCAGGACCGAGCCAGTCCGCTGGGAGCAACCCAGCGACACCTCGTGCCTCGAGCACCCGGGGAGGACATGTGCCCCAGCGGATTGGCCGCGATCGATGCCCAGTAGGAAGTCCGCGCTGGTTGCGCCTCATGCGGACCAAGCGCCAGTACAGGTTCCGGCAGAGGGTCGCGGTTGGCTCGCCGTTTGAAGAAGGAGCAATAGCATGATCACAGCAAAGCAATGGTTTGCCGGTGTCGATTGGGCCAGCGAGAGCCATCTGGTGCGGCTCCTCGATGAGCAAGGCGGTGACGTCGGCGAAAGGTCCTTCGACCATTCTGGCCAAGGTCTCGCGGCGATGGCCGGCTGGCTGCTCGCCGCCAGTGGTGCCGACGATCCCGGCCACATCCACATCGCCATCGAGGTGCCGCATGGCCCCGTCGTCGAGGCGTTGATGGATTACAAGTTCGACCTGTGGGCGATCAATCCCAAGCAGCTCGACCGCGCGCGTGACCGCTACAGCCCGTCCGGCGCCAAGGACGACAGCCGCGACGGCCTGGCAATGGCCTCCAGCCTGCGCACCGATCCGAAGTTCTTCCGCCGGCTCAGCCCGACCGATCCGCTGATCATCGAGCTGCGCGAATGGTCGCGCATCGCCGAGCAGCTCACCGCCGAGCGCACCAGCCTCACCAATCGCCTGCGACAGCAGCTCTGGCGCTACTTCCCGGCCTTCCTCGAGCTCGCTACCGAGCTTCATGCCCCCTGGCTGCTCGAACTCTGGACGCGCGTGCCGACGCCGGCCAAGGCCAAGCGCGTTCGCAAAGCCTCGATTGCCGCCCTGCTCAAGCGCAATCGCATCCGCCGCTTCGACGCGCAAACGCTCCTCGACGTCCTGCGTCAAACGCCGATCAACGTCGCGCCGGGTGCCACCGAGGCGGCGACCGCCCACATCGCCGTCTTGATCGAGGGCATTCGACTGACCAATCGCCAGATTGGCGACACTCACAAGCAGATCGACCGCCTGGTCGGTGAACTTCCCGCCGCCCGGGACGACCAGACCGGGCAGCCGAAGCAGCGTGACGCCGACATCCTCGCCTCCTTGCCGGGAATCGCCAGAACCGTCCGCGCCACGCTGCTGGCAGAAGCTAGCGATGCCCTGCAGCGGCGAGACTATCATGCCTTGCGGTGCCTGACAGGCATCGCCCCAGTCACCATACGATCCGGCAAGAGCCGCTTCGTGCAGCGCCGATACGCCTGCCATCGGCGCCTGCGCAACGCCGTCTTCCAGTGGGCGCGGGTCGCCGTACAGCACGATCCCCTCAGTGAGGCCAAGTACAACGCCTTGCGGGCCCGCGGCCTCGGCCATGCGCGATCCCTGCGATCGGTCGCCGACCGCCTCCTCAACGTCGCCTGTTCCATGCTCAAGTCGGGATCGACCTTCGATCCTCATCGACACCCTGCCCGCCGCGGCTCACCGTCACCAACCGTGATCGCGGCCTGATTGCCTGTGCTGTTCCTTAGTTCGGCCTAAGGAGCCCGTTCCTTCGTCCCGGCCCGCGCTTGGCGACAGGCCGGCGCGCGCAGCGACCGTCAAGGACGCGCCTCTTGGCGCGCCCCGAAGGGGCTTGTCCTTGACGATCGCGAGCACGCCGGCACACTTTCGCGCGCCGGGCGAC
>CAYXMO010000656.1:0-1775 GCA_964465935.1 uncultured Rhizobium sp. | reverse complement strand
AGCAGATCACCGGAAAGCCGGCGACGCGGTCGCCCGGCTTCCACAGATGCGTCACCGCCTTGCCGACCTCCATCACTTCGCCGGCGAATTCATGGCCCATGATCGAACCGCCCGGCAGCGGCATGATCGTGCCCGGCTCGGTCATGTGCAGGTCGGAGCCGCAGATGCCGCAATTCTTCACCCGCAGGATGACGTCGTGCGGCCCCGGCTTGGGATCGGCGACGGTCTCGATCGCCATCGGCTTGGACAATTCCTTGAACACGGCGGCGCGCATGGCAAAGCTCCGTTTTTCCTTAACCAAACGTCCGCACGTTATGCCATCTTTCGCGTCAGGCAAGGGAGCGCACGATGATCGACACTTACGCTACGGCACGCGAAATGATCGCCGACCTGAAGAGCAAACGGGTCTCGGCGCGCGAACTGCTCACCGCCCATGTCGACCGCAACGACGAGATCGAGGCGCGGATCAACGCCGTCAACGCCACCGACCTCGCGCGCGCCAAGAAAGACGCCGCCGCGATCGACGAGGCGCGCGCTAAGGGCGCCGAACTCGGCCCGCTCGCCGGCCTGCCGATGACGATCAAGGACGGCTTCGACGTCGAGAACATGCCGGCGATCAGCGGCAATGTCGCGCTCAAGGATCGCCCCAAGACTTGCGCCGACGCGGCGCTGGTCGCGACCGCGCGCAAGGCCGGCGCGGTGATCTGGGGCAAGACCAACGTGCCGTTCATGCTCGGCGACATCCAGAGCTACAACGCGATCAGCGGCACCACCAACAACCCTTACGACGTGAGCAAGACGCCGGGCGGCTCGTCCGGCGGTTCCGCCGCGGCGCTCGCCTGCGGCGTCACCCCGCTCGAGATCGGCTCCGACATCGGCGGCTCGCTGCGCCAGCCGGCGAATTTCTGCGGCGTGACTTCGCTCAAGACCACCTGGGGCTCGCTCGACGGCCGCGGCCACATCCCGCCGCTGCCTAACGGTTATTGGGAATGCGACCTCGGCGTCTACGGTCCAATGGCAAGGAACAACGACGATCTCAAACTTTTGTGGAGCGTGCTCAAGGGTACGCCGGAGCAACCGCGCCGCGACGTCAAAGGCGCGCGCGTCGCGGTGTGGGATGAGGAAGCCTCCTGGCCGCTGGCGCGCGAGGTGAAGGACGGCGTGGCGCGCGCCGCCAAGGCGCTTGCGGCTGCCGGCGCGCAGGTCGAGCACGCCAAGCCGCCGATCGACGGCGCCACGCTGGTGGAGTTCTACCTGACGCTGCTGACCCCGATCATCGCCTACGACATGCCCGAAGCGATGATCGCCGCCTTCGGGACGATGCGCGAAGCCGACAAGGCGATTGTCGCCGCCGGCGGCCCCGACGCGCCCTTCGCCGCGTTCCGCCTGCACGCCTCGGCGTCCTATCGCGATGTCCTTACCGCCACGATCGCGCGCCAGCGGCACAAGGACATCCTCGCCGAATTTTTCCGCCGCTACGATGTCGTCGTCATGCCGATCGGCATGGTGACGGCCTTCGCGCACCAGCAGGAGCCGTCCTTTCCCGAGCGCATCCTCGACGTCGACGGCGTTAAGGTGCCCTATCCGCAGATTCTCAACTGGATTTCGCTGGCGACCGCGCTGCACGCCCCCGCCCTCGCGGTGAATGCCGGCCAGACGGCCAAGGGCATGCCGGTCGGCGTCCAGATCGTCGGGCCGTGGCACGGCGAAGACCGGCTGTTCGATTTCGCCGCCGCCGTAGAGGAAGGCTGCGGCGGCTTCAAGCCGCCGCCGGG
>CAYXMO010000655.1:0-1778 GCA_964465935.1 uncultured Rhizobium sp. | reverse complement strand
CCTTGATGCGCGCGACGATGCCTTCGATCAGGCTGACATAGCCCCAATAGAGACCGGACTGCATGGCGGGGACGGTGTCCTTGCCGATCACACTCTGGGTGCGGGCGACGGCGACGCGCGGCAGCATGGCGGCGGCGCCGTGCAGCGCCTCGGCCGAGACGTTGGCGCCCGGCGCGATGACGCCGCCCTCGTAGTCGCCGTCCGCCGACACCACGTCGAAGGTGGTGGCGGTTCCGAAATCGACCACGATCAGCGCGCCCTTGTAACGCTCATGCGCCGCGACGGTGTTGACGAGACGGTCGGCGCCGACGGCTTCGGGACGGTCGACGTTCACCTTGATGCCGAGATCGAGATCGGGATCGCCGATCACCAGCGGCTCGCATTTGAGGTAGCGGCGGCAAAGTTGGCGCAGGTCGAACAGCGCCGACGGCACCACGGTGGCGATGATCGCGGCGTCGATATCGGCGAAGGTCACGCCCTGGAGCTGGAGCAGCGGCTGCAGCAGCACGGCGTATTCGTCGGCGGTACGCTTGGTCTCGGTGACGGCGCGCCATTCGGCGCGGGTCTCGGTGCCGTCGCTGACCGCGAAGACGATGTTGGTGTTGCCGGCATCGATGGCGAGAAGCATGGACAATCCCTAACCGAAGAACACTTCGCCGGCGGCGATGTGGCGGACGCTACCCGCGTTCTCGCGCAGGATCAGGGCGCCGGTCTCGTCGATGCCTTCGAACACGCCTGTGGTCTCCTCGGTTGCGAGCCGCGCCCGGATGCGCTGCCCAAGGCCGGCGGCACGGGCAAGCCAAGCGTCGCGCAGGCCGGCAAAGCCGCTCGCCTTCCAGGCTTCATACCATCTGGCGAAGTGGGCGGCGAGGTGAAGCAAGGCGTCGTCGGCCGTCGGAACCGCCGCATCGAGGGCTTTGAGCGACGTCGCGGGGAGTTCAGTACCGCCGGGATGGGTCGCGAGGTTGGCGCCGATGCCGATGGCGAGCCAGGTGGGTGCTTCGCCGCCCTGCGAGGCGCTTTCGAGCAGGATGCCGCTGATCTTGCGGCCGCCGGCAAGAACGTCGTTCGGCCATTTGACGCGCATCGGCGTCGCAGGTGCGAAGCCCTGCAGCATGTCGCAAGTGGCGATGGCGGCCGCGAAGGAGAGCTGGGCGCACTCGCCGGCCGGCTTGCCGGGGCGCAGCATCAGCGTGGCGGCAAGATTGCCGGTCGGCGTGTCCCAGGCGCGGCCGCGGCGGCCGCGGCCCGCGGTCTGGCGCGCGGCGCTGATCCAGATCGGCCCGGGCTCGCCGGCAGTGGCGAGACGCTTGGCCTCTTCGTTCGTGGAGTCGATGACGTCGAAGGTCTTGAGCCCGTATCCCTTGGGCCAGATGGCTGTCACGGGAACAGCGTGTGCGCGGCCTGGCCGGCGATGGCGATCAGCGGGCCCGGGACGACGAAGAAGAACAGCGAGATCGCGCCGGTGCCCCACATGATCGCGCCGGTGCCGTGGCCGACGTCGTGGTCGAAGCCGCGCCTGGGCTCGTCGAAATACATGATCTGGGTGAGGCGCAGATAGTAGAACGCGCCGGCGACGCTGGCGACGATGTTGATCACCGCCGGCCAGATCAGATGCGCCTGCATGGCGGCGCCGAACACCAGGAACTTGCCGGCGAATCCGGCAAGCGGCGGCAAGCCGGCCAGGCTGAAGGTCAAGGTCGCGAGCGCGAAGGCGAAATAGGGCTGGGTGCGCGACAGGCCGGCGAGGTCGCGGATGTCCTCGACGCTCTGGCCGT
>CAYXMO010000654.1:0-1792 GCA_964465935.1 uncultured Rhizobium sp. | reverse complement strand
GCGGCATCGGCCAGCCCGCGGCCTTGACCGGGCCGTCATAGCCGGTGGCGCACATGAAAGAGAGCTTCATCTTTTCCCCCGCTGGCGCTTTGTTGGCGCTGCGTCAGCGTGACGGGAAGGCAGCGGCGGCGCCAGCGCAAATCCCGCGCCCGGGCGCTGTTGCGACATCTTTGGATCACGGCCTACGATACCAACCGGATGTCCAAAGCCGCGCCCCAAAATCCCACCGGACCGCTCAGCGGAATCCGCGTGCTCGACCTGACCGCGGTCGTGCTGGGGCCGTTCGCGACGCAGATCCTGGGCGACTATGGCGCCGAGATCATCAAGGTCGAAAGCCCCGCCGGCGACCTGATGCGGCTGAACGGCGTGTCGCTGCATCGCGGCATGAGCTCGATCTTCCTCACCCTGAACCGCAACAAGCGCGCCATCGCGCTCGACCTGCAGACGCCGGAGGGCGCCGACGTGCTGCGGCGGCTGATCCCGACCGTCGACGTGCTGGTGCACAATATGCGCGTCGAAGCGATCGAGCGGCTGGGCTTCGGCTACGACGCGGTCGCGGCGTTGAACCCCAAAATCGTCTATTGCGCCGCGACCGGATTCGACGAGGACGGGCCGCATGCCGGACGGCCGGCGTTCGACGACATCATCCAGGCGGCAAGCGGGCTGGCTTCGGTGGCGAGCACGGGACGCGCGGTGCCGGACTATGTCCCGTCGCTGATCGCCGACAAGACGGCGGGGATGGCGGTGGTGAACGCGGTGCTGGCCGCCCTCCTCCACCGCGAGCGCCATGGCGTCGGGCAATATGTCGAAGTGCCGATGCTGGAAACGATCGTCGCTTGGGTGCTGACCGAGCATATCGGCGGGATGGCGTTCGATCCCGCGCCGGCGCCGCCGGGCTATGCGCGGCTGCTGGAGGGCGGGCGCAAGCCGGCGCCGACGTCGGACGGATGGATCGCGCTCCTGCCCTATTCCGCCGGGCATTGGCGCGCGTTCTTCAATGCCGCGGGACGGCCCGAAATCGGCGAGGAGCTGGCGCATGAAGACCGGCACTTGCGCAACCAGAACAACGCCAGGCTTTATGCCGAGATGCGCGAGACGACCAAGACGCGGACGACCGCCGAGTGGATGGCGATCTGCCAGGACTGCGATATTCCCGCGACGCCGATCTACACGCTGGACCAGCTGATCGATCATCCGCAGCTGCAGGCGGTCGGCCTGTTCGAGACGGCGCAGCATCCGAGCGAAGGCGCGGTGCGCTATGTCCGCCCGGCGGTGAAGTTCGCGGCGACGCCGGCGGCGATCCGCAGCCACGCGCCGCTGCACGGCCAGCACAGCGACGAGATATTGCGCGAGGCCGGCTATGACGAGGCTGAGATCGCGGCGCTGCACGCCAAGAACATCGTCATCCAAAGGGAATAGACGCCATGGACTTCGAACTCTCCGAAGAACACCGCATGCTGAAGGACCTGGTGCATCGTTTCGTCGAAGACGAATTGATGCCGCTGGAGGCCGGCGTGCTGGAGCGCGAGACCAAGGGCCAGGGTCTCAGCATCGGCGCGGCGGAGACCGCGCGCATCGACAAGGTGTCGAAGGAGCTGGGGCTGTGGGGCCTGGACGCGCCGGAAGACATCGGCGGCGCCGACCTGCCGGCGGTGGCGATGATCGGCGTCAACGAGGAGCTCGGGCGCACGATCACGCCTTACACCTTGCCGCCGGACTCGCCCAATCTGCGCATGATGATGGCGACGGTGAACGAGCGCCAGCGCGAAGCCTATCTGGCGCCTTACGTCCG
>CAYXMO010000653.1:0-1795 GCA_964465935.1 uncultured Rhizobium sp. | reverse complement strand
ATGTCGGCGTCGTTCACCAACCAGACGCTGGCGCAGATGGAACTGTTCCAGAACCAGGGCAAGTACGAAAAGAAGGTCTATACCTTGCCCAAGCACCTCGACGAGAAGGTGGCGCGGCTGCATCTGGAGAAGATCGGCGTCAAGCTGACCAAGCTGACGGAGAAGCAATCCGAATACATCTCGGTCCCGCAGGCCGGACCGTTCAAGCCGGACACCTACAGGTACTAGGAGCTGGAGCGATCCATGAGCGACACGGTTGAGCCCTTGCTGGTCGATCTGGTCGAATGGATCGCGAAAGAAGAACGATCCTATCTCGACGTGATGGACGCGTGGCGCACCTCGTGCCCGCGCCTGCCGGTGTGGGAAGAGGCCAATGCGCGCGGGCTGGTGATGCGGGTGAGCGCGCCGGGCGGCGCCGTCGTCCGCGCCACCGCGGCGGGACAAGCCTTCGTGCGGCAGGCGCGGCCGTGAAAGTCGCGATCCTCGACGACTATTTCGACACGCTGCGCACCCTGCCCTGCTTCGCCAAGCTCGCCGGGCACGACGTCACGGTGTGGAACGACCATGTCCAGGACGCCGACGCGCTCGCCGGGCGGCTGAAGGACGCCGAAGCGTTGGTGCTGATCCGCGAGCGCACGAAGATCGGCGCCGAGCTGCTGGCGCGGCTGCCGAAGCTGAAACTGATCAGCCAGCGCAGCGTCTATCCTCATATCGACATCGCGGCCTGCACCCGGCACGGCATCGTGGTGTCGTCCAACATGCATGCCGGCACGCCCTCCTATGCCGCGGCGGAACTGACCTGGGCATTGGTGCTGGCGGCGGCGCGCGAGATTCCGCAGAACGTGGCGTGCCTCAAAGCCGGCATCTGGCAGATCGGCGTCGGGCAGACCTTGCGCGGCAAGACACTGGGCATCTTCGGCTACGGCCGCATCGGCGCCACCGTGGCGGGCTACGGCAAGGCGTTCGGCATGCGCGTGCTGGTATGGGCGCGCCCGGCATCGCGCGAGAAAGCGCAAGCCGACGGCTACGAGATTGCGGCGGGCAAGGACGATTTCTTCGCCCGCGCCGACGTGCTGTCGCTGCACATGCGGCTGGTCGAGGCGACGCGGGGGATCGTGACCGCCGCCGATCTGGCGCGCATGAAGCCGTCCGCCCTGATCGTCAACACCTCGCGGGCACCGCTGATCGCGCCGGGCGCGTTGGTGGAAGCGCTGCAGGCCGGCCGGCCCGGGATGGCGGCGGTCGACGTGTTCGAGGACGAGCCGGTGCGCGACCTGCAGCACCCGCTGCTCAGGCTGCCCAACCTGATCGCGACGCCGCATATCGGCTATGTCACGCGCGACGAATACGAACTGCAATTCTCCGACGTCTTCGATCAGATCGCCGCTTACTCCGCCGGCGCGCCGATCAATGTCGTCAACCCGGACGTGCTGCGCCGCGATTAGTGCAATTGCGGTTTGATGGGTCCCGGCCTGCCGATCTTGGCCAGGGGCGCGCGCGCATCGACCGGAATCGGATTGAGCCCGGGCCAGCCGACATGCGCGGTGACGGCATGCGGCGCCGTGGCCGACGCCAGGCCGATGAAGTAGCTCGACTTGCCGCTGCCCGGCGTCGGGCCGGCGCAGACCGGCTGATTGAAGATGAGATCGACCGAGGCGCCGGTCTGCTCGGCGTCGAACAGGCCGACCGAGCCGATCCCGCCGCTGGTGATCACAAAGATGTCGTATTTGGTCGCGCCGCCGGTATAGGGCAGCTTGGTGACCGGCCCGAAATCCACTTCGAGGTCGGTGACGCA
>CAYXMO010000652.1:0-1801 GCA_964465935.1 uncultured Rhizobium sp. | reverse complement strand
GCGATCTGCGAGAAGCCGACACCGATGATCGGCGTGCGGTTATGCTGCGCGAAATGGCGGTAGACCTGCTCGTACTGCGTCTCGTTGGTGATCTCGAACTCGAGATAGGCCGCGCCGGTCTCCTTCTTGAAGCGCTCGATGCCGCGATAGAGGCCTTCATTGAAGGATTTGTCGAACTTGCCGCCCATGCCGTAGACGACGGCGGGCTGCAGCGGGGCCGCGGCGTAGGCGAGCGACGCAGCGGCAGCCGTGAACGCGGCGGCGACGAGAGACTTCGCGAACCAGCTACGCATTCTCATGCCCCGTACGGTATCCAGATGTTCTTGATCTGCGTCGCCTGCCGCAGGAAGTGCCGCCCTTCGCCTTCGCTGGCGTCGTGCCACGGCACCGGATGCATGTCGCCGCTCCAGGTGCGCTTCAGATCGGGCGCCGACGCCTTCTCGATTCTGGCGACGCCGTCGCGCGGCCCGAAATACCACACGGCGTCGACATTGCCGTGCTCGGCCAGCACCAGCGCCAGCGTGTCGCGCGCGCCGGTGACGATGTTCACCACGCCGGCGGGCACATCCGAGGTTTCCAGCACCTGATAGAAATCGGTCGCCGCCAGCGGATGCTTTTCCGACGGCACGATCACGACGCGGTTGCCCATCGCGATGGCCGGCGCCAGCAGCGAGACGAAGCCGAGCAGCGGCGCCTCGTCCGGACAGGCGATGCCGATCACGCCTTGCGCCTCGTGCATCGCCAGCACCACGCCGCGCAACGGCGGATCGTGCACCGCACCGTCGAACTTGTCGGCCCAGGCGGCATAGGTGAAGAGTCGGCGGATCGAAGCTTCGACCTCGCGCGACGCGGCGGCGGCCGACACGCCGGTCATCTGGCGCAGGCGGCGCGCGAATTCGTCGGCGCGGGCCGAAAGGTTCTCGGCACAGTAGTAGAGGATTTGCGCCCGGGCATGCCCGCTAGTCGCGGCCCAGCTCTCGGCCTTCGCCGCCGCTTCGACGGCGTTGCGGATGTCCTTGCGGTTGCCGTCGCCGACCAAACCGATCTCGGCGCTCGCGGCCGACACCACCGCACGGCTGTAGCCGCTGTCGGGCCGCGCCTGCTTGCCGCCGATAAAGAGCTTGGCGGTGCGGTCGATCGGTGAGAGCGCCGGCGCGGCATCCAACTTGGCGCGGATAATCTGCAGCTTCTCCGCCTTCTCGGATTTCACTGTGTGCCGGCGCTTCAGATACTCGAACATGCCTTCACGCCCGCCTTCGCGGCCGAAGCCGGACTCGCGGTAGCCACCGAAGCCGGCGGAGGCGTCGAACTGGTTGGTGCAGTTCACCCACACCACGCCGGCCTTGACCTTGGGCGCGATGTCGAGCGCGACGTTGATGTTCTCAGACCAGATGCTGGCGGCGAGGCCATAGCGCGTGTTGTTGGCGAGTTGCACCGCTTCGGCGGGCGTGCGGAAGGTCATCGCCACGAGAACGGGCCCGAAGATCTCGACCTGCGCCACGCTCGACGCCGGCTCGACGCCGCTCAGCAGCGTTGGCGGATAGAAACAACCTTCCGGACAGCCTTTGGGCTGGAACAGCGCCGCGCCTTCGGCCACGCCCTTCTTGACCAGGCTGTCGATCTGCGCCCGCTGCTTGGGCGAGACGATGGCGCCGACATCGGTGTTCTTGTCGAGCGGATCGCCGACCCGCAGCGTTTCCATGCGCGCGCGCAGCTTGGCATAGAGCCGCTCGGCAACACTCTCCTGCACCAGCAGGCGCGAGCCGGCGCAGCACACCTGGCCCTGGTTGAACCAGATCGC
>CAYXMO010000651.1:0-1806 GCA_964465935.1 uncultured Rhizobium sp. | reverse complement strand
TCGCCGCGGTGCCCTGCTTGAGCATGATGACGCTCTTGACCTCTTCGCCCCATTCGGTGTTCGGCACGCCGATGGTGCAGACGTCCTCGACCGCCGCATGCTTGATGATCTCGTTGTCGACTTCCTGCGGATAGATGTTCACCCCGCCCGAGATGATGATCTCGGCCGAGCGCCCGGTGAGGAACAGATAATCGTCCGCGTCGAAATAGCCGATGTCGCCCAAGGTGAAGAAATCGCCCTTGTGTGCGCCCGCCGTCTTCTTCTCGTCCTTGTAGTACTGGAACGGGTTGAGCTTCTGCGTCTCGTGATAGATCAGCCCCGCCTGGCCGTTGGGCAGCTCGTTGCCTTCGTCGTCCATGATCTTGACGCGCAGCAGGGTGGGGCGCTTGCCGACGCTGCCGGGCTTGGCCAGCCATTCCTCGGAACGGATCGCGAAGCCCGCGCCGCCTTCGGAGCCCGCATAGTACTCGAACAGGATCGGCCCCAGCCATTCGATCATCGCGCGCTTGACCTCGGGCGGGCAGGGCGCCGCGCCATGGACGATGAACTTCAGGCTCGACAGATCGTACTTCTTCTTCAGCTCCGCCGGCGCCGCCAGCAGGCGCTGCATCATGATCGGCACCAGATGGGCATGGCTCACGCGCCGGCTCTGGATGGTGCGCAAGACTTCCTCGGTGTCCCAGCGCTCGCCCATGAAGGCGATGGGAATGCCCGACGCCTGCGGGATCGCGATGTCGAAGGCGAGCGGGGCAGCGTGATAGCCGGGGCCGGCGCACATCTGAACGTCCGTAGACGGAGTATATTGCGCGTTGGAGCCCTCGAATTGCGGCGGCGTCGCGACGCCGTGCGGCCGGTGCACGCCCTTGGGCCGCCCCGTGGTGCCGGAGGTGTAGAGCATCTGGCTGCCCATCATCGGATCGGGCAGGTCGCGCGCGTCGACCCCGTCCATCGCGCTCTCATAGTCCTCGAAGCCGTCGGCGACGCCGCCGACCGAGAGCTTCAGCCCAATGCCGGGCGCCTGCTTCACCGCCTCGCGGATGGTGTCGAATTTGGTCTCGGCGACCAGCACCTTGGCTTCGCAGTCGTTCAGGATATAGGCGATCTCGTCGGTCTGAAGGTGCCAGTTGACCGGCGTCACGCGCAGGCCCGAGCGCCGCGTCGCGTTCAGCGTCTCGACGAATTCGGCGCGGTTGGAGCAGAACAGCGCCACCGCGTCTCCGGGCTTCAGGCCGGCGCCGCGCAGCACCCGCGCCAGGCGGTTCGAATTGCCGTTGACCTTGGCATAGGAATGGGCGCCGAAGCGGTCCCAGATCGCGGTCGCGTCCGGCTTCAGCTGCGCCCAGAACGCGCTGACCATGCCGGCGCCGGCATAGGCGAGCAGCGGTTCGAGGAATTTGGGATCGGTGGTGTCGATGCGGTTCATGCTGCCTCCCGCCGCGCGGCGCTGCTGGCTGCTTGCGGCATTGTTCTGACGCTTACGCTACTGAAAGGCCGGCGCGAAAACGAGAGGCTTTTCCGCCCGTCCGGATTGTCGCGGGGCTTGTCAGGAACCATGCTGACAACAGCAGCCTCGGTCAGGACCGGTCGCCGGACTTGGCGTAACGTTCCAGCGTTGCCGATGGAGACCGCCATGACGCTGCCCGCTGAAATCGCCGCCTACTACACCCGCCCCGCCGGCATGAACGATCCGGGCGAACTGGACGCGCTGCTCAAGGACGCGCCCACCGACATCGCGGGCATGGTCGCCTATGTCCAGAACCTGCTGCTGCACCAGCATTGGGCGCCGGCCTATCGCATGAGGCTGAA
>CAYXMO010000650.1:0-1816 GCA_964465935.1 uncultured Rhizobium sp. | reverse complement strand
CGGTAGTCTTTGCGAAGGTTTTCGACGGCGATGACGGACATGGCACGGAATCGGTTGCGAGGAAGACGAAGCAAAGCACAGGCGCGCATGGGCGCATAAGCTGCGTCGGCTTCGGCATCGCATTTCCCCCTTCGATCCGCGACTCGACCATGCCACGGGGCATGGCCGCCGAGACCCGGCAAAAACAAATTCTAGCCATGACCTTGGCGGGGAGCGCTCAGCTACGGGCTTTGCCGAACGGCCGGACGCCGCTGAACGACACCGCCGCGCCGGTGAAGAACGTCGTCGCCAGGAGCGCGAACGCCAGGGTCTGCGCCAGGCCGGAAGCGCCGAACGCTGTGCGCTGCAACAAGTAAGGCCCGAACGACGCAGCCACTCCGACGCCGATGACGAGACGGCTGTTGCGGATTCGCCGCGCCGCCGGCCAGTCGTTCGCCGCCGGCAATCCAAGCAGCGCGACGGCGGCGAGCGCGGCGGCGGCCGGTGCCGCCTTCACGCCGTCCCATTGCCGCGCGAAGACGCGGTATTCCCAGCTGGTGAGGAACCAATAGAGGCATTCCAGCGCGGCAAAGGCGGCCACGGTCACCGCGACGGCGATGAAAAAGCGCCAGGCCGTGACCGGCAGGCGCGAGACGGCCCAGGCCGCGAGCACGCTCCCGGCCGCGAGCTCGGCCAAGGCGGCGTAGAAATCCTGCTCCACGCCGGCAAGCCCGAACGGCACGGCGCGCCAATCGGCTGCCGGCGCCGCGAGCCAGAGCGACAGCATCGCCAGGACGAGGGCGCCCGCCGCGCGCCCCACTGCATAAGCGCTCAACGCTTCGGGGTCCTTTCGATCCAGGACGCGATGACCGGCCAGATCGTGGGGCCGTCGAGGTCGCGCAGAAGCATGTGATAGCCGTGCTCGTAGCGATGGACTTCGGCTTTGGTGCCGAGCGCAGCCACCACCGCTTCGGTGGGCGGCGCGGGAATGACCTGGTCGTTCTTGCCGTAGAGCAGCAGGATCGGCGGCACCGGGCCCAGATGCTCGGGCGCGTGGCGTCCGTCGTCCATCAGGTTGACGAGGCCCCAGACGGCATCGGCCCGCGTCACCTTTTGCACCAGCGGATCGCTGGAATAGGCGCGCAGCATTGGGATGTTGTCCGACGGCCAGATGTGCACGACGCCCCTGCCCGACGTCGTCAGGCCCGGAACGACATGCGCCGTCAGCCACAAGAGCGCGCGGTAGGAGAACGGCATGTCGCCCCGCGACCACACCGCAGGCGCGACCAGGATCACGCCGTCGACTTGCGGCGCCTCGTTGCCGGCGACATAGGACGATAGCACCACGGCGCCGCCCATGCTCTCGCCCAGCGCATAGAGCGGCACGCCGGGATAGCGCGCCCGCGCCGCGGCGACCGCGTCGGCATAGTCCTGGCGCATGACGTCGCCGCCGGCCCACAGGCCCGGATGCGCCGCGGCGCCGAAGCCGCGCTGGTCGAAGGCGAGCGTCGCGATGCCGTGCTCGGCCCAATCCTGCGCCGGCATGGCGATGAAATTGGAGTAGTCGCCCATGCCGTGCAGCGCCACGATCACCGCCTTGGGATGCGCCGGTCCCCAGGCGCGCGCCGGCAGCTTCTCGCCGTCGCGGGTCAGCAGATAGGTGTCGGCGAAGGCCGGCGCGTCGTTCAGGGTCCCGCGCGGCATCAGCACCGGGGCGCAGGCCGCGGTCAGGACGAGAGCGCCCGCCGCACAGATTTGCGTAAATAGGGAACCAATTCGGCTTCGAACCATGGATTCTTCTTCAGCCAGCCATTGTTGCGCCACGACGGATGCGGCA
>CAYXMO010000649.1:0-1816 GCA_964465935.1 uncultured Rhizobium sp. | reverse complement strand
TCTTGGCGCCGAACACTTCCTTGATCGCGTTGATCTCGGGGATGTCGCCGACCGGGGTCGAGGTCGCGTGCGGGTTGATGTAGTCGATCGGCGCCTTCACGTTCTCGATCGCCATGCGCATGCAGCGCACCGCGCCTTCGCCCGAGGGCGCCACCATGTCGGCGCCGTCGGCGGTGGCGCCATAGCCGACAAGCTCGGCGTAGATCTTGGCGCCGCGCGCCTTGGCGTGTTCGAGTTCCTCGAGCACCAGGATGCCGCCGCCGCCGGAGATCACGAAACCGTCGCGGTTCTTGTCGTAGGCGCGCGAGGCCTTCTCAGGCGTCGCATTGTACTTGGACGACATCGCACCCATCGCGTCGAACAATTCGGACAGCGTCCAGTCGAGCTCTTCGCCGCCGCCGGCGAACATCACGTCCTGCTTGCCCCACTGGATCATCTCATAGGCATTGCCGATGCAGTTGGCGGAGGTCGAGCAGGCCGAGGAGATCGAGTAGTTCACGCCCTTGGTCTTGAACCAGGTGGAGAGATTGGCCGAGCAGGTCGAAGACATCGCCTTGGGCACCGCGAAGGGGCCGATGCGCTTGGGGCCCGAAGCGCGCGCCGTGTCGGCGGCGCCGACGATGGCTTTGGTGGAGGGACCGCCGGAGCCGACGATCAGGCCGGTGCGCGGATTGGAGACGTCCTTCTCTTCGAGCCCGGCATCGGCGATCGCCTGGGTCATCGCCACCCAGCAATAGCCGGCGCCGTCGCCCTGGAAGCGCCGCGCCCGGCGGTCGACCGCGGCGTCGAGATCGATCTTCAGGCTGCCATGCACCTGGCTGCGGAAATTCATCTTGGCGTAGTCGCCGGCGGTAACGATGCCGGACCTGGCCTCGCGCAGCGACGCGACGACCTCCTGGCTGTTGTTGCCGATGGATGAAACGATGCCCATCCCGGTGACGACGACGCGCTTCATAGGCTGCTGCTCCGCTATGCCGCCCGCCAAGCCGAGGCGGAGCAGCAACGATTTTCAGAACGATTGCGCGGTACGCGCACTAGGCCGGCGCTGGCGCGGCCGCCCCTTGCAGCGCCGCCATGGCGTCCTGGAAGAGACCGACCTTCATGTCCTTCACTTCGAACGCGGTCTGGCCGTCGACCTTCACGATGCCGTCGGCGACGCCCATGACGAGCTTGCGCATGATCACGCGCTTGAGCTCGACATAGTAGGTGATCTTCTTGGCGGTCGGCAGGACCATGCCGCTGAACTTCACTTCGCCGACGCCCAGCGCGCGGCCTTTGCCCAGCCCGCCGGCCCAGCCGAGGAAGAAGCCGACCATCTGCCACAAGGCGTCGAGGCCCAGGCACCCCGGCATCACCGGATCGTCCTGGAAATGGCATTTGAAGAACCACAGATTGGGATGGACATCGAGCTCGGCCTCGACTTCGCCCTTGCCGGCACCGCCGCCCGTGTCGGTGATCTTGGTGATGCGGTCGAACATCAGCATCGGCGGCAGCGGCAGCCGGGCATTGCCCGGACCGAAAAGTTCGCCACGGGCGCACGCCAGGAGGCCGGCCATGTCGAAGGAGGTTCTGCGCGCTGGGTTGGGCTTGTCCACGTCTTTGGGTCCTTTGCGGCCGCCCTTGACAGCAAGGGGCTTTGGGCCGATTTCTATGTTAGAAACGTTCTAACTGGCGGGCAGGTATACCCTGCCTGACGCCACAATAGCAAAGATGACGCCCGAGTGTCAGCCGTACAAGCGCTGATCCGGGCGGCGTCCCTCTGGTAACGCGATATGGGCCAAAAGTTGCGCGAAACGAACCTGGACGCCGCGGAAAA
>CAYXMO010000648.1:0-1825 GCA_964465935.1 uncultured Rhizobium sp. | reverse complement strand
GGGGAAAAGGATGAGCGGACACCCAATGCGGGCTGTCGAAGGGGCTGGGGCGTTCCGGATCGGACGTCCGCTCGGGAGTGATAACGGTCGGTCTCCAAACCGGTTGCATGCCTTAGGCAGATTTTTTAAGGAATCGAAAGATTTTGCGCGCGCGAACGTAAGACTTTGATTCTATTCGATTATTCTTTAGTGCGCGAGCAGGAGTGCCAGAAGCAGGGTGGCCGCGACCAGGCTTTCGAGCGGATGGGCGAGGAGCGTGTTGGGGAGCCGCATCGCTATACCGGCGGCCTTCCGCGCAGGGCGCCGGAGAAGGCGCTGACGATCAGCAGGATCACGAAAACGATCAACAGGATTTTGGCGATGGTCGCAGCCAGGCCGGCCAGGCCGAAGAATCCCAGATAGCCGGCAACCAGCGCCAGCAGCAAGAACATCAAGGCATAGCCGAGCATTTCGCGTTTCCTTCCCGCTGGAGGAGGAAACGCGGACCAGGGAAACCCGGTTCCGTGACGGCGTTACTTACGCCGGGGCCGTGCCAAAAACATCTCGGCTGCCGCCATCAGGCCGGCGCCGACGATGGCGATCCACGGCGTTTCCTTGGCGATGGCCGCGAACAGCGCCAGCCACAAGCCGTTGGCGGGCGGCGGTGCCGGCTTGGGCGGCGTGCGCCGGAAAGCGAGCATGACGATCGCCCAGAAGAACACCGGGCCGACGATGATGCCGCCGGTCAGCGCCGCGGCGCCGGCAATGCCGAGCGCCGGTGTCAGCGCCATGTCGAGCGCATAGACCAGATAGCCGACGCCGAAGATGATCAGCAGCAGGCCGATCACCCCCAGCACGGCACTTGCGGCGATGCGCGCCCCCATGACGATCCCTGAGCTAGCGGCGCAGCAGCAGCGCCAGGAAGGCGCCGACGCCGGCGGCGATGGCAAGCGAGGTCAGCGGCTGGTCGCGCACCGTGGCGCGCAGCGACTCGGCGTTCTCCGCCGTCCACTCCTCGATGTCCTCGGCGGCTTCGAACGCGGTCTTGCTCGCCTGCGCCGCGGTTTCCTCGGCCAGGTCATAGGCGCGCTGGGCGACGGCTTCGGCCTTCTTCATCGCATCCTTGGCCTGGGCGGTGGCGGCGCCGCTGACGTCGCCGGCGAGCGCGCGCAAATCCTTCTGCAGCGTTTCCAGATCGGTTCGCAGGGCCGAAAGGCGGGTGTCGATATCGGCAGTCGCGGCACTTTTGGCGGCCATGATAATCCTCCGTGTGACCCAAAGCTTCGGGAAGCAAAGGGAGAACGCCCCACAATGCCCCAAAGTTTCGACTAAGGGAACTTTCGTATAAGCGCAATCGGGTGAAGCGTACTTTAGCTTCACCCGTAAATTGCGCGCCCATCAAAAAAAGACGTTTTTATGCGGCCTTGCGCGCCGCCGAATGGAAGAACAAGGCCTGTCCCACCGTCGCCTGCACCGTCTCGGGCAGGAACGGCTTGGCGATGAGATAGGTCGGCTCGGGGCGCTCGCCGGTCAGGAGCTTCTCCGGATAGGCGGTGATGAAGATCACCGGGATGTCGAAGCTGCCCAGGATCTCGGCGACCGCGTCGATCCCCGATCCGCCTTCGCCCAGATTGATGTCGGCGAGCACCAGGCCCGGATTCTCCGAATGCGCCTTGGCCACCGCGTCGGCGCGCGTCGCCGCCGTCGCCACGACCTTGTGGCCGAGCTCGGTGACGAGGTTCTCCAGATCGAGCGCGATGATCGGCTCGTCCTCGATGATCAGCACGCGGCTGGCGAGCTGGCGGTCGATCGTCGCCTGCGCGTCGACGATGGAGCGCTCCACGTC
>CAYXMO010000647.1:0-1826 GCA_964465935.1 uncultured Rhizobium sp. | reverse complement strand
CTCGGCGACGGCACGCTGAACGGCAACAAATTCTCCGCCACGGTGAACGGCGGACCGCTGATTCATGTCGATGAGAGCAAGCCCTATGCCTTCACCGCCGATGTGCATGCCGGCGCGACGCACGTGACGGCCGATGGTGCGATCGCGCATCCCTTCCATCTGGGACAGTTCAGCGCCGCGGCGACCTTTTCGGGTCCCAACCTGTCGGAGCTGTATTATCTGACGGGTCTGGCGATGCCGCACACCGCGGCCTATCGGATCGAGGGCCAGCTGACGCGCGACGGCAGCCTCTACCGCTTCGAAAAATTCTCCGGCGTGGTGGGATCATCCGATCTCGCCGGCGATCTCACGGTCGAGACGGGCGGCGCCAAGCCGCTGGTGCGCGGCGCGGTGCATTCCAAAGTGCTCGACTTCAAGGACCTCGGCCAATTGTTCGGCGGCCAGTCCGCTGCCGCCGCCGCATCGGGACGCTTGCTGCCCGATCTGCCGCTGCATCTCGACCGCTTGCGGCAGATGGATGCCGAGGTCGATTACGCCGCCGCCGACATCCGCTCCCGCGATTTTCCCTTGCGCGGCGTGCACGCCCATATCGACCTGCATGATGCAGTATTGACGCTGAAGCCGCTGGCGTTCCAGTTCGCCTATGGCCGCCTCGCCGGCGCGCTCGCCATCGACGCGCACGCGGCGACGGCGGTGACATCGGTCGACGCGCGCGTCACCGACATCAAGGTCGAGCAGTTCCTCGGCGGCGATCCGCCGGCGGCGACGGGCCTCTTGGAAGCACGGGCGCGGCTCACCGGCTCGGGCAACAGCGTGCAGAAGGTCGCGGCGACCGCCAATGGCCCGGTCACGCTCGTGGTCCCCAAGGGCGGCTTTCGCGAAAAGCTCGCCGAGCTCACCGGCATCAACCTGATCAACGGCCTGCTGATCGGCGGGCGCGAACAGACGGGCCTGCGCTGCGCCGTGGCGCATTTCGACACGCGGAACGGGGTGATGCACAGCCCGCGCTTCGTCTTCGACACCGAGCCGGTGCGGATCGAAGGCAAGGGCGCTATCGATCTGAAGACCGAAACCTTGGACCTGACGGTGGTCGGCAAGCCCAAGGAATTCCGCATCGGACGCATCCATGCGCCGATCCGCATCACCGGGCCGCTGGCGCATCCCGGCATCGGCATCGAAGCCGGTCCCGCGGTGGCGCAGGGTGGCATCGCGGCGGTGCTGGGCTTTCTGTTTCCGCCGGCGGCAATCCTACCTTTCGTCGATCCGGGACTTGCGAAGGACGCGAACTGTGCCGGTCTTCTGACGCAAGCCAAGGCACAAGGCGCGCCGGTGCGGACGCGGCATCGCCGGCATTGATCACCGGGTCTTCGCTGCGGGCCTCATAAAACAAGACGGAGGAATCGAGGGCGCGCGATGCCAGGTCGTTTGGGGCTGAGGCGCGCGGACGATGTCTCCGCCTTAGGTCTGACGACAGACAGGCCGGTAAACGGCTCTTTCACGAGCCGATCCGCACGGCGCCTTCGCCCTCCCACCCCGGTTCTTGCGAAACAACTTGCGCCAGGAGACGACAACCCCGGCACGCGCCACAGCGCTTTGGCCACGGGGAGGACCCACTTTTCCTGGTGCCGCACGGGTGCGCACGAGCTGGGCACCCTGACCTGTCTGGACTCGCGCTGCTGGCTCTAACGGATGGACGGCCACTCCTGGCAATTTCCTGGTGTGGAGATCGTGGCCGCAATCTGTGGTTTCAAGACCACAGGTGCGATATTTTTGTGACAGTTTGTCAGCGCAAGAGTGCCGCAGTTCACGCGATGACGAAATGGCTG
>CAYXMO010000646.1:0-1833 GCA_964465935.1 uncultured Rhizobium sp. | reverse complement strand
ACCGTGCCCAGCGTCGACATCACCTGGCTGACTTCCTTGATCTCGTCCTCGTCCATCATCTTCCAGATTTTGGACGAGTGTTCCTCGCCCAGCGACAGCATGATGATCGCGGAGCGCTCGGCGCCCGAAAGCTGGCGGATGTCGTCCTTGGCGGCGGGTTTCTTGGACATGTCTCTTAAGCCGGTTCGTGGAGCCAGGTGCGGATGATCGCCAGCGCTTCTTCAGGATGGCTGTTGACGACCTCGCCGACCTTCTTGATGGAGGATTCGCGGACATTGCCCTCGATCTGCGAGATATCGATGGTCGGGCGGGCCGGGCCGGCCAGCGCCAGCGGCTGGCCGCTGGCGTCGAGCGCTTGCGGCGCGACGGCGGCGCCCGGCGCCGGCAATTGGCCGGCGATGACGGAGCCGGGCTGGCCGGCAACCGCCGAAACCGGCGAGAACATGCGCCCGATCAGCGGGCGGGCGACGAAGAAGCCGATCAGGAGCGCCGTCACCGAGAGGATCGCGACCTCGATGATCTTGAACCAGTCCTGGCCGTCGAGGCCGAGCAGCGGGGTGGGCGCCGGCGTGCCGTCGGCCACGTCCATGCGCGCGAAGGCCATGTTGTCGACCTGCACGATGTCGCCGCGCTTGGCGTCGAAGCCGACGGCGGAGCGCACCAGCGCGTCGATCTGCTTCATCTCGGCCGGGGTGCGCGGCTTATAGGCGCCGTTGGGGCCCGGCGTGCCGTCGACCACGACGGCGACCGACAGCTTGTTGATGGTGCCGCCATCGACCGAGCTGGTCGTGGTGGTGTGGTTGATCTCGTAATTGGTGGTCTCTTCGTTGCGTGTCGCGTCCGATTTGGTGCCGTCGGCGCCTGGCGCCGGCGCAGCGCCGGGAAGGGCGCTGCCGACCGAGACCGCGGCCGCGCCGGCGCCGTTGCTGTCGGTGTTGTTGGATTCGACCGTCTGGCTCGAACGCACCACCTTGCTGTCGGGATCGAAGCGCTCGGCGACGGTGTTCTCGTGCTTGTAGTTCATGTCGGCGGTGACCTGGACGCGGACATGGCCGGGTCCGACGACGCTGGCGACGATGGATTCGACGCGCTGGCGCAACCGGTCCTCGAAATCGGTGGTCTGGTTGGCTTCGCCGATGGCCGAAGCATCGGGCCCGGTCTTACTGTCGCCGCCGGCCAGCAGATCGCCCTTGTCGTCGACCACAGCGACGCGGTCGGCGCCGAGGCCCGAGACCGCGGCGGCGACGAGATGCTGCACGGCTTCGACTTGGCCGCGGCCGAGCACGCCGCGGGTCTTGAGCACGACCGACGCGGTCGGCGCCTGGTCGTCATGAGAGAAGATCTGCCGCTCCGGGATCACCAGGTGCACGCGCACGCCCTCGACGCCGTCGATGGTCTGGATCGAGCGCGCCAGCTCGCCTTCCAGGGCGCGCAGGCGGTTGATGTTCTGCACGAAGGCGGTGGCGCCGAACGCGTCCGACTTGTCGAAGATCTCGTAGCCGACGCCGGCCGCCGGCAAATTGTCCGACGCCAGCGTCATGCGCAGCTTGGTGACGTCGTCGGCGGGGACGAGAATGGTGCCGCCGTCGCCCTTGGCTTCATAGGCGACGTTCATGGTGTCGAGCTTGGCGGTGACCGCGGCGGCGTCGCGCGGCTCCAGGCCTGAGAACAGGATCGCTTTGGGCGGCTCGGTCAGCGCGCCGGCGACATAGAGGAAGAACGCGGTGAGCGCGGCGGCAACGCCCGCCATGACGCCGAACCGCGCCGCTCCGATCGCTTTGACAAATTCCGGCAACGCCCGCTCCTAGCTCCGTGCTAGGCAAACATTGCCGC
>CAYXMO010000645.1:0-1835 GCA_964465935.1 uncultured Rhizobium sp. | reverse complement strand
GCGCGCAGCATGGTGATGAGCTCATCCATGCGACATATAAACATATCTTTATATGGGAATGCAATACCTCTATGGGACGGGCGCCAACGCCTTGCGTGCCAGCGCGACCGCTGTCTTCAGGTCCGGGTATCGCGGCAGCGGGATGGACCGCCACTTTCCGCAGACGGCGTGCAGGACATCTTCTTCAACCGTGCCGATCCGCGGACTGACGGAGCGGTCGGCAATGATCGGCGGTTCGTATAGGCGGACCACATCCGGTGAGGCTTCGAACCGGTAGTGCGTCTCCGGGGCACCGAAAACCGTGGTCGCGAAGCCAGCCTCGCTATAACCGATCCCCGGACCTCTCAACCAAGTCCTGTCGGTGCAGTCGTAAGTATTGCTGAAGACGTCATAGGCGGTCGCGCCACCCGGCGGAAAAACCAGCACGACGGTCGCATGGACGAAGACATCGCCCGGCCGGCTATTCGACGAGAACCTGTCGAACGAGGAAAGATCGATCAGCACGCTCTGGCTTGGCTGCCGGACAACTTCCAGATAGCCGGGCACGGGCTGCGCGAACGCCCAGTTCGTCGACAAGACAGCGAAAAGCGCGGCAATTGTGGTTCTCATATGCCTTACCCATCGCATGCCAGCTTAGCGTGACGCTGCGTCATCACAAGATCGGCGGCAGGGGCCATCCTCGAAATCGTGGAACTCAATTCCCTGATTGCGCGGGAAGCGCGACCTGGCCTTCGGTAACATCCCACCCGCCATGGCCGGCCCCAAGGGTCCAGAGGATGATGGGGGGTGAGGGCCCAGTTTGGGCGGGGCTGGGCAGTTGGCGGGGCGGCAGATTATAGAAGACGGCATAAGGGGCGGGGTCATGTGGGTTTCCAGATTCTTGGCGGTCGCGGTCGCGGGCGCTCTGCTGTCCGGCTGTTCGACGCCGACGCCGGCGATGCTGGCGGCCAACGACCCCTATGAGCCGACCAACCGCGAAATGCTGCGGATCAACGGTAAGATCGACCACTATTTCGTCATCCCCACCGTCGGGATCTACTTCTTCCTGGTCGGCGACAGCGGCCGCAAGATGGCGCACAATTTCCTGCAGAACCTGTCGGCGCCGACGGTGTTTGTGAACGACGTGCTGCAAGGCGAAGGCGCCCGCGCGGCGCAGACCTTACAGCGCTTCACGATCAATTCGACCGTCGGGCTGGGCGGCTTCTTCGATCCGGCGACCCGGCATTTCCACGTTCCGGGCCATGGCGAGGATTTCGGCCAGACCCTGGCGGTCTATGGCGTCGGCGAAGGGCCGTACATGGTGGCGCCGTTCTTCGGGCCGCAGCCGCCGCGCGACGCCGCCGGCCTTCTGGTCGATACCTTCGTGCTCGATCCCTGGAACTACGTGCCGATCAAGCAGCATGTGTGGTGGGATGCCGGACGCTATTATTTCACGCTGCTCGATCTGCGCGGCCAGACCTATTCGACGGTGCAGGGAATCCAGCGCGGCTCGGTGGACTATTATGCGTCGCTGCGCAGCCTTTACAGACAGCTGCGCAACAACGAGATTCGCAACGGGCGGCCGGACACCAAGGATTTGCCGGACTTCTGAACGCCGCCGCCACGAACTTGCCACAAGCGGCCCCGACACTGGCGGGACGCACGAAGAAAGAGACTGCGATGCCCGCTTCGGACTTCTCCCCCGGAATAGCCACGGTCGCGCGCCGCGCCGTCCTGGCCTTCGCCTTGGCGCTGGGCGCGCTGGCGGCGACTGGGACGCCGGCCGCCGCCGCGTCGCCGGCCGAAGCCTTCGTGCAGGCGAACGTCGTCAAGGGCCTCGCCATCCTCAACAACAA
>CAYXMO010000644.1:0-1842 GCA_964465935.1 uncultured Rhizobium sp. | reverse complement strand
GCGCAAGCGCCGCCCGTTTGTTTTAGAGTGTCTCCCATGGAGAAGCGGTTCGGCGACGGCAGCGCGGGCGATGCGGATTACGGCGCCATCGGCCCCGGCTACGCCCGCTTCCGCCAGCCCGAGCCGCGCATCGCTGCCGTCATCCACGCGGCGCTGGGCGACGCCAGGACGGTGCTGAATGTCGGCGCCGGCGCCGGCTCCTATGAACCCACCGGCCGCTCCGTCACCGCGGTGGAACCCTCCGCTGCGATGCGGGCGCAGCGCCCGGCGCATCTGCCACGCGCCATCGATGCGGTGGCTGGGAAGCTGCCCTTCGCCGACAAAACCTTCGACGCTGCGATGACGACGTTCTCGGTCCACCAATGGCCGGACCTTGCCGCGGGCCTGAAAGAGATGCGCCGCGTCACGCGCGGGCCGATGGCGATCATCAGCGGCGATCCGCAGGCGCTGGAGCGTTTCTGGCTCGCCGACTATGCGCCCGAAGTGATCGCGGCCGAGGCGCGGCGCTATCCGCCGGTGGCGGCCTTTCGCGCGGCGCTGGACGGTCCGCTCGACATCGCGAACGTGCCCATCCCGCTCGACTGCCGCGACGGCTTCAACGAAGCCTATTACGGCCGCCCCGAAATGCTGCTCGATCCCAAGGCGCGGCAGGTCTGCTCGGCCTGGAGCTTCGTCGAGCCGCAAGCCATCGCGCGCTTCGAGCGCGATCTGAAACGCGATCTGGATGACGGCAGCTGGGACAGCAAGTACGGGCATCTGCGCACCCAGCCGACATTCGCAGGTTCATTGTTGCTGATCGTCTCGCGGTCATGAGCGGCGACGCGCAGAACTACGCCCGCTTCAACCAGACCGATCCGCGCATCGCGGCACGGCTGTGGGCGGCGCTGGGCGAGGCGCGGACCGTGCTGAACATCGGCGCCGGCACCGGCTCCTACGAACCCGCGGGCCGCGACGTGACCGCCGTCGAGCCCGACGCGGCGATGCGCGCGGCGCGGCACAAGCATCTGGCGGCTGCGATCGATGCCGTTGCCGAGGCTCTGCCTTTTGCCGACCGCGCCTTCGACGCCGCCATGGCGGTCTTCACCGTGCATCAATGGCGCGACGTCGCCAAAGGCCTGAAAGAAATGCGCCGCGTCACGCGCGGTGCGGCGGTGGTGATGACGGCGGACCCCGCGGCGGTGCATCGCTTCTGGCTTGCCGACTATGCGCCCGAGCTCATGGCGGCACGCGCGCGTGAATTCCCGCCCCTCGCCATCATCGCCGACGCGCTGGGCGGCACTTGCGAGACCCTGCCCGTGCCGATCCCTCTCGATTGCCGCGACGGCTTCAACGAAGCCTTCTATGGCCGTCCCGAAATGCTGCTCGACGCCAATCTGCGGCGGGGCTGTTCGAGCTGGAAGCTGATCGACGCGGCGGCAACGGAACGTTTCGAGCAGAGCCTCAAGCACGATCTCGACAGCGGCACCTGGGACAAAAAGTATGGACAGCTGCGCACCCAGCCCACCTTCGACGGCTCGCTGGTTCTGCTAGTGTCGCGGCCATGACCGAACTTACCCGCCGCGCCGGCCTGGAAGCCGCCGAAGTCAAGGGCATGGCGCTGTTCGACGCCGTCGAGGCCGCCGGATTCGTGCGCGCCGGGCGCAGCGAGAGCGACGTCACCGAAGACATCTTCGCGCTGGCGCGCGAGCGGTTCGGCGTGCAGCGCCACTGGCACAAGCGCATCGTGCGCGCCGGCCCCAACACCGTGAAGGTCTATGCCGACGAGCCGCCCGAGCGCACCATCGCGGCCGACGACACCGTCTATCTCGATTTCGGTCCGGTGTTCGGCGAATGGCAGGCCGA
>CAYXMO010000643.1:0-1849 GCA_964465935.1 uncultured Rhizobium sp. | reverse complement strand
CTATCCGCGCCTGTTCGGCTATGTCTTCAATCCGATCAGCACCTGGTTCTGCTACGGCGCCGACGAGCGCCTCGCCGCCATCGTCTACGAAGTCCACAACACTTATGACGAGCGCCACGCCTATGTGCTGCCTGTCGGCAATGACGAGGCGGTGGTGCGCCAGAGCTGTCCTAAGGATTTCTACGTCTCGCCGTTCCTGTCGATGGACTGCGCCTATCAGTTCAAGATCCGCCCGCCGGGCGACGACGTGCTGCTGGCGATCAACGAAACCGAAGCGGGCAAGCCCATCCTGACGGCAACCTTCACCGCACAGCGCAAGTCATTGAGCGACGGGGCGCTGCTCGCCATGCTGCTGCGCCATCCCTTGATGACCGTCAAAGTGATCGCCGCCATCCACTACGAGGCGGTGCGGCTGATGTGGAAAGGCGTGGCGCGCCACGCGCATGCGTGAATGGACGCTCGGTCAGGGACGCTTCAAGCTTTTCAGCGAAACGCCTCGATCATCCGTGCTGCGCGCGCGAGTTCGGCATCGTTCAAGCCCGACAGAGCGGCGTTGATGCGATGAAGCAGCTTGCCGCGCTGGCCCGAGGGGAAAATGCTCATGCCGACAGCGAAGAGCGCCGCTTCCGGGATGCCTAATACCTCTGCAATCTTTTCGACCGTATCGTAAGACGGCATCATTCGTCCGACCTCGTAGTCGCTCACAGTTTTCATCGACTTGTCGATCTTGTCGGCCAATTCCTGCTGCGTGAGGTCTCGCGCCTTTCGATGCTGGCGCAAGTTCGCACTCACGATTTGCCGGATGTTCATCGCTCGCCTCCGCGGCGGACAATCGGAGCCGGCGGCAGAGGAGATAACCTGTTGACACCTACAATTCTCAATGTATTATAAGTAGAACTTATAATATCGTATAAATTGTAAGCTCTTGCAGGTGTCATGATGGAGCACGACGTGCCGGTGGGTCATCTGATCGAAGCGGGGTCTGGGACGACGCTGATCGTTTCGGCCGGGGTCGTGATCGGCTTTGTGGTCAGCGTGCACGTCTTGGAGAAAATTCGCGCCTATCGCGTCCCCCAATCCGAGATCGACGCACGGGCGCGCGAAAGCATCGCGACCTTCGGCGACCGCGCCAGCGACCAGTTGATCGAGCTGGCGAACCGGGCGCGGCAGCGCGGCGAGACCGAGGAGGAAACCATCCACATCCGCGTCGCAAGGGCAGTGCTCGTGCTGCAAGCCTCCAAGACCGGCGAGGTGACGTCCGTACGCCTTAAGCGCCGAAAAACGACGGAGTGAGCGGTGCGTGCTTCGAGGCTCGCTTCGCGTCCATACGCTGTCGCTATGGACACCTCAGCATGACGAAAGTTGTGCAAGCTCCCCTCCCGTCATGCTGAGGTGCGAGGCCAAAGGCCGAGCCTCGAAGCACGCGCCCGTCCCCGCGGCAATCCTGGCACTTGGGCCCGCCGATTGATTCAAGCCGCCCGCGCTTGTAGAGCCTTGGGCTCGATATCCCACGGACGGCACGATGAGCATCAAGGACAAGGCCTATGTCATGGGCGCGTTCGAGCATCCGACGCGCGAAGCGGTCGGCATCTCGACGCCGCAGCTGCATGTCGAATGCGCCCGCGGCGCGCTCGAAGACGCGGGCCTCAAGAAGGACGACATCGACGGCTATTTCTGCGCCGGCGACGCGCCCGGCTTCGGCGCGATGTCGATGGCCGACTATATGGGCCTGCGCAAGCTGCGCCACATGGACTCCACCGAGACCGGCGGCAGTTCCTACATCCTGCATGTCGGGCACGCGGCGGAAGCGATCGCGGCGGGCAAGTGCTCGGTCGCCTTGATCACGCTG
>CAYXMO010000642.1:0-1850 GCA_964465935.1 uncultured Rhizobium sp. | reverse complement strand
GGCTTCGACGACCGCGGCAAGGTCCGCCTGTCGATGAAGCAGGTCGACCAGACCACCGGCGAAGACCTTTCCAAGAAAGCCAAAGCCGAAGCGCCGGCGGCGCAGTAAGCCGCGTCTTTAGCAATCGAGGCCGTCCGCGAGAAATCGCGGACGGCCTTTTTTGTTGCGGCTTGTGGCAACGTTAGCTAAGCTAAGGGCATGGACAAGACGGTCAACATCCACACGGCCAAGACGACGCTCTCCAAGCTCATCGCCGAAGCCGAGGACGGCGGCAACGTCTTCATCGCCCGCGCCGGCGAGCCTGTGGTGCAGCTCGTTCCGGTCAAGAAAAAGAAGAAAGCCAAGGCTGTTCCTGATCGCCGCCCTGGCCAGATGAAGGGGCAAATCTGGATTGGACCGGATTTCGACGATCCTCTTCCCGAAGAGATCATGAAGGCCTTTCGCGGCGAATCCGAGTGAGACTGCTTCTCGATACCCACATCATGATCTGGTGGCTCGATGGGTCGCCTCGTCTGGGCGCGGCGGCGCGCCGGGCGATCGCGGCGGCTGGCAACGACTTGCATTTCAGCGTGGCCAGTTGGTGGGAAATGTCCATCAAGCGTTCTTTGGGACGGCTCAATATCGATCCCGTTACATTCCGTGCCACGATAGTGCGCAACGCGATCCAAATTCTTGATGTTCGCATCGATCATGCCGAAGCGGTTGCGACCTTGTCGCCATTGCATGGCGATCCGTTCGACCGGATGCTGATTGCCCAGGCCGAAATCGAAGGGCTGCAACTCCTGACGCGTGACAAGCGGTTGAAGGCCTATGGCGCAGCCGTGCTGTGCACCTAGCGCCATGCACCTCGCCGCCGGACAATCGCCGCTCGACCTCGTCCCCTTCGTCCTCGCGGTCCTTGTGCTGCCGCTGTTCTCGATCTTCAACGGCCGCGTCATCGCGCGCGCGCCCGACGCTTCGTTGATTCCCCGCTATGCCCAGACCATCGCGCGCGGCGTCATCGTCACGCTGCTGCTGCTCGGCTTGTGGCGCTGGACCGGCCGCCCGCTTGCCACGCTCGGCCTAGACATCCCGGTCGGCGAGAGCGGCCTCATCATGCTCGGCGCCGTCGCCCTCGCCGCGCTGGTGCTCGGCGGACAGCTCGTATTCCTGTTGAAGATCACCAAGCCGGCGCGCCTCGCCGCGCTGCGCAGCCAGGTCCGCGACCTCAAGATTCTGCCGCGCAACACGCGCGAGCTGTTCGTCTTCCTCATCGTCGCGATGATGGCCGGCATCTGGGAGGAGCTGCTCTACCGCGGCTTCTTGCTGTGGTTCCTTGAGCCCTACATCACGCTGTGGGGCGCCGCCGCGGTCTCCACCGCCGTGTTCGCGCTCGGCCATATCTACCAGGGCTGGAAAGGCCTGCCGCGCGCCGGCGGGCTCGGCCTGCTGTTTGCCGTTGGTTACGTCTTCAGCGGCAGCCTGTGGTGGCTGATCGCGCTGCATGCGCTGATCGATCTGTTCGGCGGCCTCGCCGCATGGCGCGTGATGCGCCTGCCCGCCGCGGCGCCCGCGTGAGCCGCCTGCCCCATCGGGCGGCAATCTGCTTGGCGCTTGTGCAATCTTTGAAGCGCCGACGCGGCACAAAAGCGACAGCCGGAAACCATCGCATGAGATTGATGGTTAATCGGGCTTTGCCATTCTTGTGCCCCACGGGGGCGCTCAGTAGCGTGCAGGCCTTGAGGGCACGCCATGTTCGTCGTCTTGCGCTTGATCAGTTTGATTCTCGTCGTCTCGGCGCTGATGCTGCTGGGCGCCGACGCCGTCACCTCGCTGGAGAACGGCGGCAAGATCATGGTGCGCTCGCTCGA